>JAKAIJ010000291.1 GCA_021814355.1 Acidobacteriota bacterium | reverse complement strand
GTACCCGGACTTTCTCTTCAACCTGAAGACCCTGCCCGCCCCCGACGTGGGCGCCTTCCCCCTCCCGCCGGTCCCCTACCCCCCCCTCCAGACGCGTCTGGACGACGTGGGGGCGGGACCCTCCCGGAAAACCCGCCACTACTGCGGCTGCGACGACAAGGGACGCGACGTCCTGGCCCGCCTCCTGCACGGGGCGAAGAACTCGCTGTTGGTGGGTTTCGTGGCGGTGGGCCTGGCGGCCCTCATCGGGGTGGCCCTCGGGGCGCTCGCCGGCTTCTTCGGCGGGTGGGTGGACGGCCTGCTCATCTCCCGGGCCATCGAGGTGCTGCTCTGCTTCCCGACCTTCTTCCTCATCATCACGGTGGTGGCGGTGATGGACCCCAAGTATCTCTCGATCTGGACGATCATGCTGATCATCGGCGTCACCTCCTGGACGGGCATCGCGCGCTACACCCGGGCGGAGGTGATGCGCCTGCGCGGCGCGGACTTCGTGACGGCGGCCCGGGCGCTCGGCGCGGGCCGCTCCCGGCTCATCCTGCGCCACATCCTGCCCAGCGCCCTGACCCCCGTCCTGGTGAGTGTCTCCTTCGGCATCGCGGGCGCCATCCTCGCCGAGGCGGGACTCTCCTTCCTGGGCGTCGGGGTCCAGCCGCCCGAGCCCTCGTGGGGCAACGTCCTCTCGGGGGTCCAGGAGGACTGGGCCCAGTGGTGGCTGGGCGTCTTCCCGGGCCTGGCCATCTTCCTGGCGGTGCTCTCCTACAACCTCGTGGGCGAGGGGATGCGCGACGCCCTGGACCCGAGGGGCGGCTGAGATGGGCGCGCCCAAGGCCCCGGTCAGAGACAAGCCGCCCCGGACGTGGCTGCTGCACGCCACCCACGTCCAGTTCCTGGAGGGAGCCTCCCGGGACTGGTGCCACGCCTGGGGCGGCGAAGACGGGGTGGAGACGCTCCAGGGGACCACGGCCACGTCGGCCGAATTCCTCTCCGCCGTCACCATCCTGCCCATGTTCCGGGATCTCCAGGTGGTGCGGCTCTCCCACGCGGAAGGGGCTTCGGACGAGCTCGAGGAGACCCTGCGGGCCTACGTCGAAAAGCCCTCCCCCAGCACGGCCCTGCTGGTGGAGTACGTGGGCGACCTGGCCAAGCGGCCGCCCAAGCTCTGGGCCGGCCTCCTCGAGAAGGTGGACGCCCGCGACTGCACCGCCCGCAGCGCGCGCACCTACATCCAGGAGCGCGCCCGCGCCGAAGGGTTCAAAGTGGAGGCCTCCGCCATCGCCGCCCTGGAGGAGTGGGCCAACAAGGACCTGGCCCTCCTGCCGGGCGCCATGGAGCTGCTCCTCCTCTACCGCGCCCAGGAGAAGATGGTCCAGGAGGAGGACGTGGAGAGCCTCCTGGGGACGGGCGGAACGCCCAAGCTCTGGACCCTGCAGGACGCGCTCTTCCAGCGGGACCGGAAGGCGTTCCTGAAGACGCTGGCGGGGCTCGAAGCCGACCCCGAGCAGGCCCCCCTCGCTTTCGTGGGGATGGTGGCGCGCCAGCTCCGGCTCCTGCTGGTCGTCCACTCCCTTCTCGCCCAGGGCCTCTCGCGGCGCGAGATCGCCCCGAAGCAGCTCGACGCGCGGCTCCAGCCTTTCCAGCTCACGGCCCTGCTGGCGGTCCTCCCCGGGTGGCCCGAGACCCGCGTCCGCGAGGCCTTCGACGCCCTCTACCGGCTCGACCTCGCCCTCAAGGGGGACCCCGGCGAGCCGTGGGCCATCGTCGAGCGCCACCTGCTGGCGTGGATCTAGGGAACTCAAGCAGGAAGAGGTCGGCCCTTTCCCGGCCGGCGCCCGCCTTCACGCCCCCCCGTCCTTCTCGCCGAAGATCCTGAGCCACTCCTCCAGGTCGCCCGGCACGGCGGGTTTCTCGGAGGGGGAGACTCCCCTCGCCGGGGCGACGGAGCCGAAGAAGGCCTCCGGAGAGAGGGGCCGCGCCTGGCGGTCCCGGGCCCGCAGTCCCAGCTCCCGGTCGCGGGTCACCACCGTGTCGCCCCGGCGCAGCCGCTCCACGATGAGCGCGTCGGCGGTGCGCGCCCCGGAAAAGAGCACCCGCAGGGCGCCGCGCGTGGCGGGAAGCCCCGCGCCCTGGGGGAAGGGCGGCCCGTCGAAGACGACCACGCAAGGCTTCGGGAGGCGCAGAGAGAGGAGGTGGTTCAGGAGGCCGGGCCGGGCGTCCCGTCCCTCGCGCGACCGGCCGCCCCCGAGGATGTTGTTTCCGTCCAGGTACCAGGTCACGGGATTTCCGAGGGGGCCCCGGCGGCTCGCCCCGGGCGAGCACGCCCCGCCGTTCCCCCCGAAACGACGCGCCGCGGGAAGAAGCCGGAGGCAGCGCCCGTCCGCCGAGGCCGCCGCCGAGGGACGCCCGCTACTTCTTGATCGAGGCCCATGAGACGACGCGGGGGCTGGCGCCGGTCTTGAAGAAGTCGGGCAGCGACCGGAGCGCGGCTTCCGCGGCGGCCCGATCGGCGTAGCGCCCCCAGAGGACCACGTAACAGTCCCGGCCGTGGAGGTCGTAGGGCAGGATGAAGAAGGAGGCGTCCCCCGCCGAAGCCTGGAACCCCTTCGCGACCGTCTCGGACTGGCAGGCCACCTCGATGTTCACCGTCCAGGCGAAGGAGGCGCCGCGGGCCTCCTGGGCGAAGGTCTTCGCCGCCTCCGGGTAGAGCCCCTTGACGAGGAGGTCGCGAGCGGCCCCGCCACCGGACGGGGAGGACGGCGCCGGCTTGACGGAAGGCTTCGCGGCCGACGGCGGTGCGGGAGCCGTAGGCGCGGCCGTCGGCTTGGTGGCCGGCGCAGAAGTCGGGGAGGGCGCCCCTGCGGCGCTAACTCCCGCCG
>JAKAIJ010000051.1 GCA_021814355.1 Acidobacteriota bacterium | reverse complement strand
TTCCGATCTGTCGCCGGGGAGGTAGTCCTCGGCCCGCGCGGTCACTGGAAGGACCTTGCCCTTTCTGCGGAAGAGGGTCATGAGGTTGGGCACGCGGCGGTGGTCAATGTTGGGGTCGGGACCCTTCAGCCCCCAGGCCTGGGGGTAGGCGGAAAAGGCGCGCGTCATGTCCTCGTGGACCAGCACCTGCAGGTCCACCCCCACGGCGCGGAAGGCCCGTATGAGGACATCGGTGCAGACCCCCCGGTCGGCGGGCAGATCCCCGCCTGGGTACCGCAGCCGCCGGTAGCCCGGGTCGTAATGGATGGTGACCCCGACCTGGGCGACCGCCGCCTCCACCACCGCGCGGACTCTCTCGGACCGCTCGGCGAGCGGCGCCGGAGCTGCGGCAAGGGCTCCCGAGAGCAAGAGGAGAACCAGGCGGGCGATACGGGAGAGGAAGGCGCGGCGAGCCGCTGCGGTTCGCTTCACCGGGGGCGCATCGCGAAGCCGTGCGCCACCACGAAGGCAAACCACGCGGGCCTCCCTGAGGGCGAAAAGGACGCGCTGCCGGTCCGCCAGCGCCAGGAGGCGGACGAGAAAAGGCCGGTCAAACCCCTCCAGCCGCATGATTCCTCCTCGGCGTCAGCCTCGCCGGGCGGTGTTTGCCGAATTTTCTAGAGTTCCCAGATAGAGCTTGGCGTCGTAGGTCATGCGAATCCGTCCCCCCTCCTGGCAGGCGTCGAAGAGCCGCCTCAGAGCCTCCAGCATGGGGGCGTGGGCCGGGTGGCCCGCGGCGGGCGCGTAGGAGGCCGAGCGGAGGCGGCCGCGGAGCCCCTCGAAGTCGAAGTCCTGGGTGTGGGGAAAGGCGCGCTTCTCGAAGTGCCCGCCGAAGAACTCCGCGAGGGCCTCCTCGCCAATGTTCTCGTGGCGCACCGCGGCGTAATCGGTTCCGTACTCCCGAAGAAGCGCCTCGTAGCCCCGGGCGAAGGGGGAGTCCTCCGCGCGCCGCTCGTTCCACAGAAGCGCGGCGGGGGCGCCGGCCTTGAGGATGCGCCGCCACTCGGCCCGGGCGCGCCGTGGGTCGAACCAATGGAAGGCCTGGGCGGCGAGGACCAGATCCACGCTGTGGTCCGAGAGCCCCGTGGCCTCGGCGGCGCCGTCTACGCTGAGGAAGCCCGGGTATCCCGCAAACGCGGCCTCCGCGGCGGCGCGCATGGCCGCATTGGGTTCCACGCCGAACACGACGCACCCGCGTTCGAGAAGAGGGGCGGCGGAGATGCCCGTCCCCGAGCCGACGTCCGCGACCGCCGAGCCGGCGCCGAGGCGGGCCGCGGCGACGAGGGCGTCGAAGATCGCCTCGGGGTAGCCGGGCCGGAACCTCGCGTAATCCGCCACGCGGTCGGTGAACCGTCGGGCGGAATCGGGGCGCGGGGCGTCCATGGGCGCTCCTCCAAGAGTTCAAGCGGAGCCAGCCCGCGCAGGGCGGCCGCCGCAAAGACCTCGCACGGCTCCCGCTGAAACGCGGCGCAGGGAGAGCCGCTGGAGGAGAGCCCCGCTACTTGAAGAGCTGCCCCGTGGCCCCCATGTAGGCGCCGAGGGCGGCGTTCACGAGGCTCACCAAAAGTCCGAGGCTGCAGAGGGCGATGCCCGCGATGGCCATGCCCCGCTTGGGGGACTTCAGGTCCAGGATCCCCAGGACGAGCCCCGTGATGGAGAGGGGGATCCCCACACAGGGCAGGCACCAGGCGAGGAGGGAGGCGATCCCGATGATGAGGGAGGCGAGCGCCTTCCCCCCGCCGCTTGGCGAGGCCGGAGGCGGAGCGACGTACCCCCCCGAGGGAACGGGGGCGGGCGCGGCGCCGTCGAAGCGCGTGCCGCATCCGGCGCAGAAGGCTGCGGAATCGGCGTGCTCTCGGCCGCAACTGGGGCAGTTTCGCATGGCTTGGGTCCCTCCTCTGGCCGGCGCGTCGCCGGCGCGCTCCACCTCAGCCGCCCGTTTGAGCGCCGGCCGCTCGAATTTCGGAAACTTCACCGGCGCCGTCGTGTACGATGAAGGCGGTGGTAACGCCCGCGGCGGGATTCCTGGGGAGGGATGCGTGAATCTTGCGCTAAACCGCGCTCCTCATCCCGCCTCCGAACTCCGGCCCGCAGGAGCATAAGCAACTAACTATACCGCATTCATGCCTGCACCTCTCCACCACCGGCCGGCGAGGATCGCACCGGCAGGGAAGGCGGGGCTTGGGGCTCGCCGGTCAGAACCGCAGGGAGAGGCAACTCGGGCCGCCGTCCATCTTGCGGAACTCGGACATCTCCAGGGGCAGCGGCTCGCACCCCGGCGCCCGCAGGGCCGCCTCCAGGCGCGGGAAGCCCGCCGGCAGAAGGAGGCGTCCGTTGAGGAGCACGCAGTTGGCGGCGTACTCCTCGCCGGGCGGGACCGGCACCATCTCCCAATCGGTGAAGGCCAGGTGGCGCGCCAGCGCCTCCCGGGCCAGCAGACGGCGTCCGCCCAGCCAGGCGAGGCCGCTCTTGAGGTGCAGGAGCCCGGGAATCCCCCGCACGTCCACCACCGTGTGGGTGAACCCCACGCTCTCCAACAGGAGAGCGAGCTGGCGGGCCCCCTCGGCGTTGGTCCGGTGGGAGAGGCCGACGAAGACGTGCTCCCCGGCCTCGCAGACGTCGCCTCCGTCCACGGTGCCGGGCTCCCGGATGGCCTCCAGGTCCAGGAAGAGGCGGGCCAGCGCCTCCCGGACCGACTCCGTCTCGCCCGCCCGGCTCGGGGCGCCGGGACGGGTCACCACCGCCAGCCCGGCCGCAAGCACCGCCGTGTCCTCCACGAAGGTGGCATCGGGGAACCGAGGGTCCGGCGCGAGCCGGGTCAGCTCGAGGCCACACGCTTCGAGGGCCTCGCAATAGCGGGCGTGCTGGGCCAGCGCCGTCGCGTGGTCGGGCCGCCCCAGTCCGGCGGCGGTCAGGCCGTCCGCGAAGTTCGGGCCGGGGGGGCGGACGATGGCGTGCGAGAAGCGGGGGCCGTCCACGGGCGCCGCCGAAGCATCACGGCCGGACGAAGGTCTCGAGGGTCGTGGCCTGGCCGGAGACGACCTGGACCGGCTTGTGGACGACGGTCGAGAACCCGGGGGCCGTGGCGAGCACCTGGTAGCGGGAACCCGCGGCCACCCCCGGGAAGGCGTAGAACCCCTCCTCGTCGGTGAGGGTCCTGCGGGGCGTGAAAGGGGGCACCGCGTCCAGGACCACCTCGGCGGAGGGGACCGGGCGGCAGGCGGCGTCGGCCACCGTGCCCACGATGCACCCGTCGCCGCCGCTCGCCGCGACCGCCTCCGCGAGGCGCGCGGCGTAAACTTTGACGAGCGTGGCGGCGTACTCGGGGACCTCCCCGCCGGACGCGATGAGGACCTTCAGCTCCACGGGGGTGTAGCTGCAGAGGGTCGCGGTGACCGTGTAGGGGAGGCCCGCGGAGAGGCCCGAGACCACGCAGGCGCCGGTTTCCGTCGTGGCGACGATCCGGGCCACCTTTCCCTTCGGGTCCCGAAAGGTCAGCGTGGTCCCGGGAAGCGGAAGCCCCTTGCCGTCCTTCACCCGCACCAGGCAGGAGGCGTAGACGGGCGTTCGGGCGACGACGGAGCCGGACGCGGCGAGCGCCAGGGCGAGGAGCGCGGCGGCGCGGGCGCGGCGCATCGTGGAGGCGCCGGGGCGGCGGCCGTCGGAGAAAGGGGTGGAACCGGTCATGGGTCACCTCCCGGGGCGGCTTAGCTACTCATTGTGGACCGATCGGGCCCGAAAAACCAGATGTCCGCCCGTCCCGCGGCGCCCGGCGGCTTCTTGCGGCTAGGGGGTCAAAGCTCGCCGTAGGGCCGGGAGCGGTCGCGGCGGCGCGCCATCTCGCTGGCATAGCGGCGGCCCAGGGAGCCGGCGTTTTGGGTCGCCCAGTCGGTGAGCCGGACTGTTCCGGCGGGGGGCGAGCCGGTGCGCAGGAGACCAGCCATGAGCCCGCGGATCTCCTCCCGCGTGATGGTGACGTCGCCCACCAGCCGGCCGATGACGACGCCCGCGGCGTACCCGAGCCAGGGAGGCACGGAGACGACCGACCGCCGTTTGCCGATGATGCGCCCGATGGTCTCTACGAGGCCCCGGTAGGTGAAGGTCTCGGGTCCCGTGGCGTCCACCGTCCGGTTCTCCGAAGAGCACCCCTCGCGCACCGCCAGATCGGCGAGGTCGTCCACGTAGATGGGCTGGAGCTCGTAGGCGCCGTCCCCGAACACCCCGAAGACCGGGAAACGGCGCAGAGTCCAGGCGATGTTGTTCACCAGGATGTCCTCCTTCCCAAAGAGGACCGTCGGGCGGAGAATGGCGTGGGAGAGCCCGGATTCGGCGAGGTCGCGCTCCAGAAGCGCCTTGCCTCGGAAGTACTCCAGGGGCGAATCGGCGGAGGGGTTGGTGATGCTCACGTGGACCACCCGCTCCACTCCGGCCTCGCGGGCGGCGCGGAAGAGCGTCCGGCTGTTCTCCACGGCCTGCGCGTGGGTGAACCGCCGGTGGTTGAACCGGACCCAGTAGGTGTTGTAGAGGACGCGGACGCCGCGCAGGGAGCGCGCGAGCGCGGGCGGATCGTCGAAGTAGAAGGGGACCGCCCGGACCCGGTCTCCGAAGGGGTTAGGCCGGTTCGGAGAGCCGGTCAGGGTGAGGACCCGCCGCCCGTCGGCGAGCAGCCTCGCGGCGATGTACTTTCCCGAGTATCCGAAGGCGCCGGTCACCGCGTGGAGTTCGTCTGCTGCCATAGCCGCCCTTTCTGCGCCCCTTATCCCCGGAAGGCCCGGACGATCGCGTAGACGAGGACCACGAGGAGGAGCAACAACCCGCCGATGACGCCGAAGCCGAGCCACATGCTGCGTCGCCCCTCGCGCTCCTTACGGGCCACCTCCGCCGCGAGTTCCTCCACGGTGCGGCTCACCTCGTGGGTCTGCGGGAGCCGGCGGAGCTTGAAAAGGACGGCCTCCAGGCGGTGGCGAGCCGCGTCGGCCACCGCTTCCCGCTCGCACCGCAAGAGAGGGATGCAGCGCACGCCGGCCTCGATCAGGACCTCGGCCGAGTCGGGAAGGTAGCCGCTGAGCAGAAGGGCCGCCTGGCCCGCCGGGTCCTTGAGTCCGACCGCCTCGTGGTAGGTCTCGAGGGCGCGCATCTCCCCCGCGCTCCCGCCGCCTCCGCTGGCGGAGCCCTCGCCGCAGACGGGGCAGGATGGCCCGGTCCCAGGCGATCCGCAAGTGGGGCAGACGGCGGTCTCGCTCATCGGACCTCGGTTTGCGAGCGGGGGCCGGTCAGACGCCGTACCGGTGAAAGAGGGCTTTGCGAGTAGGGCAGGTGCACATGAATTCCTTTCCGAATTGGACCTTGTAGGGGCACTCGAGGGTCTCCGAGCACTGGATGAAATAAACCTCGCCGGCGATGCAGGCCTTCACCCTGCAGAGGTCGGGCCGTTCGTGCTTGAGGCAGGAGAATCCCTTGTCGCACCGTGCGGTCTTCGCCAGGATTTCGGCGTCCACCTCGTACTTCATCGTGGAGCATCATACCCGTGCGGCGGACCCCGTGGGAAGGGCGTCGCTCAGGGCGGGGGAGTCCGGCCCCGCCGTCGGCGCTCCGCCGCTCGCTCCTCCAGTTTGGTGAGGAGCCCCGCGGTCCAGGAGCCGAACCGCAACCGGGTGAGTACCCGATCGAGCCGCGTGAGCAGAGCCACGAGCCAGGATTCGGCCGTCACGAGCAGGAGCAGGACCGCGACGCCGGCGAGCAGGAGCGCAAGAATCGGCAGGGCGGTGGTGGCCGTCACGGCGCGGCGCCCCCGCGGCTCCGGGACTGCCAGAAGGCGAAGAGCTTTCCGCCCGCCTCCCCGCGGACGAGAATCTCCACCGCCGGCTCCTCCACCCTGAGGGCGGTGACCTCACCCGTGAGCGTCTTCCTCCGTGCGCACCCCGCCAGGGCGGACCAGGGCAGGAGCACCGGGCGGTGGGCGCGGCAAAAGAGCGATAACGTCTCCATCTTCAGGCCCGAAGGCCCCCAGGAGAGGCGGACGCTCCGGTTGTAGTTGAAGGCGAAGGGTCCCCGGGCGAGGGTTAGCGAACAGGAGCGGAGGGTCTCCGGCTGGAGCTCCCCGCCGGGGTAGCGCGCGGCGAGCGCCCGCCAGCCGCTTGCCCAGGCGAGCAGGGAGCCCGCGCCCATCCAGAGCGCCGCCAGCGCGAGGACCGCAAAGAGCGGCACGAATACGTAGAGCAGGGGCGTCGGGATATGCACGGCGCGGCCGTCAGGCGTGCATTCCGTGGCGTCGCAAGATGTCGGCGATGGATTTCTGGGCCACCGCTTCGAGCGGCCGCCCCGCCTCGGACCCGGCGAGCTTGCGCAGAGGCTCCAGGGCCCGCGGGTCGCCGATCTGTCCCAGGCTCCGGGCGGCGCTCTTGCGAACGAGGTAAGAGACATCATCCAGCGCCCGGATCAGGTGGTCCACCGCGCGGCCCGCTTTTAGAAGTCCGAGGGACTTGGCGGCGCTCTTGCGGACCGTGTGGGACCGGTCGTTCAGGAGCAGGAGGATCGGGTCCACCGCCTCGTGGGCCCCCAGCAGGGCGAGGGCGAAGGCCGCGTTGTCCCGCACCACGAGGTCGGGGTCGCCGAGGGCGAGGAGAAGCTCCTTCACCGCCCGGAAGTTCCCGGACCTTCCCAGTTCCTCCGCCGCCTGGGCCCGCTGGTCCACCGTCCCCTTGCGAAGCAGCTCCAGCGTCTTCTCAAGCGGCACGGTGCCCTCCTTGCGCGCACAAACCGGCGCCCGCGGCCCGGTTCACCGGATCACCGCGACGGGGTAGTAGAGGGGGATCTGCCACGCTAAAAGGCACCCCAGGAGCCACAGAAGCGCCGCGAGTCCCACGCCGCAGAGCCCCACACGAGCCCAAGCGGATCGCTTCCTGGATCCCCGCCCGGCCGCCATGAGGATCAGGCTCAGAAGGGGGAGGCCGTACCCCAACCATCCGTAGCGCAGGTAGAGGAAGCAGGGGAGCGGCAGGGAGGCCGTGGAAAGCTTATGGCCGTACGCCAGGAGGTTGGCCTGGAGGAGGCTGTGGAGCTGGACGAAGAGCGCCACTGCGAAGGCGGCCGCCACGACGGCGGCCCCGCACAGCAGCCCCGCGAGCCGGCCGGCGGAGGAGGCCGGCAGCCCGACTGCGCTCAAGGGGCCCCCCTTCGCCGCCGCGTCACGGGCCGCTCCAGGTGGCGCGCAGGTGGAAGAGCCGGTCGTGCACCGTCAGGGTGGCCTTATCCCCGTGGGCGACCAGCGTGAACGTGGGGGGATACCGCGGAGCCCCGGGGTTCACGAAAAGGATGAAAAGATCCCTGGTGGCGGGGTCGAAGGTGACGGTCGTGCACTCCGCCGCATCCACGAAGAAGGGCTTAGCGTCCTTGGGCCCAGAGAACTCGACGCCCGAAACGTACTGGCTCCGGTCCCCCTGGACCGCCACCCGGACCGTGTACCCCTCCCCCTGGAAGAGGTGGACGGGGCCCGCCGCAACGGGGAGGGCGGAGAGGGTCACAAGAAGGGCCGTTTGCAGAAGCTTGTTCATCGCGCGCCTCCCGGAACGAGGTTCGGTTCCAGGGTCTATGATGCGCCGCCGGCCGCGAGGGCTGTCAAGAGGGCGGAACGCCGGTTGCCGGAAGGCCGCCCCTTCTCGGCAGCGCCGGCCCCGGACCGGGCGGCGCCTCTCCTGGTGGCACCACGGCCCTCGATGTCCTCTGTGCACTGCGGCGAAGAACCGCGTGTTCTCAGGGTCAGAACAGCGTCCAGGCCTCCGGGTCGTCGGGACTTTCGCCGCGGGGGACGTGGGGCAGGGAGCCGTACGCCAGGGCGCAGCGCGTCTGGTCCTCGCGGGTCGCGGCGCGCTCCGCGTCGAGCAGGACCCGGTCTCCCCAGAGCCGCTGGCGCTTCACCGCGAACCCCATGTCCTCCACCATCCGCTGCAGGCAGAACGAAGTGAAACCCCAGAAGTTACTGCGGTCGTCGTTGGGCTGGCCCTGCATGGGGAACCGCGCCGGGTCCGAGATGAACCGCATGAGCGGCTCGGAGGCGAGGGGCTCTGGTAGAAGCCGGTCTATGCAGTAGGACTCCACCAGGAGCCGCTCCTTGCACAGCGCCGCGCAGTTGGCGAGGGCGAGGTAGGGGTCGGAGACGTGGTAGAGGAGCCCCAGGACGAGGACGATGTCGAACCGGCCGTAGGGCTCGACGGCGAGGTCCAGTACGTTCACCATGTGGTGCTCGATGTCGTCCATGCCGTTGATGTACTGGGCCAGTCCGAACCCGGAGTTGTCCTTGTGGCGGAAGTCGAAGGCTACCACCCGTGCCCCGCGTTTGCGCGCCTCGAAGCTGTAGAACCCGTTGGAGGCCCCCACGTCGGCCAAGCTCACGCCCGAGAGGTCGGGGGGGAGCCGGAGCTCGTTCCAGAGGTCGGTGGGATTGTAGAAACCGTAGGTACGGACGCCCGGGACGATCTCGAAATCGTGGTGCCACGGCCGGCCCTGCACGAGCCGCTTGGCCAGTTCCTTCTCGACCATGCCGGTCTCCTCGCGGGAGGGCCGCGGCCGCGGAGAGGGAGTCCCCGGAGCCGGCGCCTCGCCGTCCCTTACGCAGCGCGGGCGCGCTCCCCGTCCGAAAAAAGCGTCGCGACCGAATCCCTCGAGAGCACCAGAAAGGTGAAGACCCCCAGCGCCAGCCCCCAGGGCATGTTCAGGCAGCTCACCGCCGCCGCCACGAGACAGAAGGCGCGCCGCCTGCGCCGGTGGATGCAGAGCCCCGCGTAGAGCTGGACGGCGGCCAGCGCCCCGATGACCAGGCTGAGGAGGCCGCCGAAGGCGACCATGAGCCACCCGACGATGGCCGGCGGGGCGTCGGCCGCGCTGCGCGCCGGCATGTGGGACGAGAGGAGGATGAAGAAGACCCCCATCCCCATGTAGAGGAGAGGAAAAAGCGCGAAGAGCGCTTTGGAGCCTCCCGCGATGTAGTAGAATATCTCGAGGAGCTTCAGGTGCTCGCGGTCCCGCGTCTCGGTGCGGACGGAAGCCTCATCCATGGAACCCTCCTCCACGGTGGCCGGCGGAACCGGCTCCGCGCTTCTCCCGGGTCGTCCGCCCACAGGGTCTCACAGGTGGCCGGCCGGAGCCAGCCGGACTTCCCGGACCGCGGCGGCGCGCCCGCGCCCTATTTCCGGATAGGCCCTAAGGCGCGGGGTCGCACACAGGGCATCCCTTGTCGAAGACGATCCTCCAGCGGCCGCCAGCCTCCCTGCGCCAGATGGAGGTGAAGGTCCCGACGATTTTCCCCCCCGGGTCCCGCACGGGGCCCGAGCTCAGGCCGAGGGTCCCGGAGTCGAGCACCTCCACGGCCTCGGGCTCCCAGGAAAAGGGGGCCGCGGCGCCCTCGAAATAGGGTCTCCAGCCCTCCGCTACCGCGGCTTTCCCGCGCAGCAGTCCCTTCCGGCCGAAGAAGAGGGCCTCCGGGGAGAGGTACGAGGTGAAAGCGGCGAGGTCGCGGTCCGCCATGGTTTTGGCGAAGGCGGCCTCGGTGGCGCGGACCTCCTGGGCCAACTGGGCGGGAGTGGGTTTCGGCCGCGGAGTCCCCGCGAGAAGGGGCAACAGGGCCAGAACCGTCACGAGGGTCCATCGCATGGGCGGTCTCCTATCGGATGCCCGTGTTCCACAAGACCAGAGGACCCGCGTCCGCGGGGATCAACGGCCCGCCGGCGGGCTGTCGGCGGGGGCGGCCGGCTCGAGCCGGATGTTGGAGCCGTGGAGGTGGAGAATCCGGAGCTCCCCCCGCACCTCCGTCAGGACGAGGGTCCGGCGCGAGATGACGTGGGGGCCCTTCAACTGGAAGGTCACGACCACCGTGCGCCCCGCCTCCTGGATCCGCACCTCCTCGGCCTTCAGGTTCATGTAGCGCGGCCCCGCGCCCGCCGAGCGCACCTGGTTGAAGAACTCCGCGAACGCATGCCGTACGGCCTCGGCGCCCTCGAGCCGGAGCGGCTCCTCGGGGAGGGGGAGGAAGGCCGTGCAGCCGGGGGCGAATAGCCTCAACAGGCGCTCGAGGTCGAGCGTGTTCAGTGAATCGAGGAAGGTCTCCACCAGCGCCGCCACCCGCGCGTGCCGCGTGCGCGGCGGCTCTCCCGGGGCGGGGGGCCGGCCCGTCGCGGCGCATCCGAGAAGGGAGAGCCAGCCCAAGGCCAAGACGAACCGGAGAACGGCTCGGCGGCCCGGCGGGTCATGGACGACGGCTCTTTGCATGGAATCCTCCTCCCTACCTCCCGCCGGTTTCGCCTCCTCCCGCGAATCCGGCGCGTTCGACTCTAGGCCGCGCGGGAAGCCACCGGGGAACGGCCTGCCGGTAAGCGGCCCAGTCGGAGGCGAACCGGGCGGCGAGCCACGGCTCCTCGTACCGGACCACCCGGAGGTGGAACGCGGCGCCCAGCGCGAAGGTGTAGACGGCGAGGAGTGGGGAGCCGGCGGCGAGCGCCGAGCCGAGGACCGCCGTGAGCACCCCCAGGTACATCGGATTGCGCACCCAGCGGTAGAGGCCCACGACCACCAGCCGCGTCGGCGGGGCCCAGGGCGCCAGCGTGCCTCGGCCCGCCACGTAGAAGTCCCGCGCGCACCACGCGACCACGGCTCCTCCGAGGAAAAGCACGCCGATTCCGGCCCCAGAGCCGCCCAGCCTCCAGGGGTCCACCCTGGCGAGGAGCCACGGCACCGCGCCGGCGAGGACCGCCGGAAGGGCGAGAAAGGCGAGGACGGCCCGCGCGAACACTTCAACGCACCTCTAAAAGCGCGAGAGACTCCTCTTTCCGCGCCCGCCGTTCTTCGGCCGACGTGTCTTCCGGCGGCGAGGCGGCGTTGCCGGAGCGCTATTTCCCCCGGTAGACGTCGGTGCTCAAGTATTTCAGCCCCGAGTCGGCCATCAGCGTGACCACCGTGGCGCCCGGCCCGAGCCGCCGCGCCACTTCGATCGCGGCGGCGACGTTCGCTCCGGAAGAGGTCCCCACGAAGAGCGCCTCCTCCCGCGCGAGACGCCTCACCATCTCCTTCGCGTCGTTCGTTCGAACCGGCAGGATCTCGTCCACGAGGGCCGGCTCCCAGAGCGGAGGCGCGTAGCCGATCCCGACGCCCTCGATCTTGTGGGGGCCCGCCGGACCGCCCAGCAGCACCGAGGATTCCGCGGGCTCGACGGCGACGATCCGGACGCCCGACTTGCGCCGCTTCAGCACGGTGGCGACTCCGCGCGAAGAGGCCGCCGTGCCCACGCAGTGGACGAAGGCGTCTACCTTTCCCCCCGTCTGGCTCCAGATCTCCTCGCCCAGCGCGTGGTAGCCCGCAACGCTGTCGTGATTGTTAAGCTGATCAATCCAATAAGTGCGCGGCTCCCGGCTCAGCGCGCGGGCGGCCTCGATCATGTCCAGAATCAGCTTCTTGGTGGTGAGGCCGCCCTCGCTTGCAACGAGCGTCAACTCGGCGCCCAGCGCCGCCATGTGGTCCCGCTTCTCCCGGCTGAAGGCGTCGGAGGTGACGATCCGGATGCGGTAGCCCTTGGCGGCGCAGACCAGCGCGAGCGAGGTCCCCGTGCTGCCGCCCGTGTACTCGACGACGGTGTCCCCGGGTTTCAGCTGGCCGCCCTCCTCCGCCCGCGAAATCACGGCCTGCGCCATCCGGTCTTTCATGCTGCCGGTGGGGTTCTCCCACTCGAGCTTCACGAAGATCTCCGCGCAGCCGGGCGGAACGACCTTGCGAAGCCGAACGAGCGAGGTGTTTCCGATGGCCTGAAGAACGTTCACGGGGCACCCCCCCCTCGCCGGCCGGTCTCTTGTGGATGCGGCCGTCTACGACGGCCCAACGGGAAACCCACGAAGGCCGCTGCGGAACGCCGCGCCGTCAGCGCTCCGGGGAGAGCGGCTTGACGAGCGACCAGTGGGTCTGGACGATCCGCCACCGGCCGGCTATGCGCCGGTACACCTCGGTGCAGTTCCACGAGTGGCGGCCGTCCCCGTCGTGCGAGACGAACTGGAAACTGAGAACGGCCATCTCCCCGGTGGACTCGATCCGGGGGGCGAGGAGCTCGAACCGCTCGATCCGGACCCGGCCCCGGATGCCCTCGTAGTAGCGGGTAAGGGCGTCGAGGCCGTCAATCCTACGGTCCAGGAACGGGTCGAAGTAGGTGACCTCGGGCGCGGAGATCTCGAGGAATCCCGACGGGTCGCCCCTGCCCCAGCGCTCCAGGGCCGCCCCCTCGAGGGCGAGAAGCTCGGAGGCGACTTCCACAGGGGTCCCGGCAACGTCTTCGCTCATGGGGCGAAATTAGCTCCTTCTGAATCCGGAGTCAACTGGGACGGGCCTCTCACCGGACTCTGTTCCTCTTACGAACTGGCCTGTCGAGCCGAGCGGCCGCCCGGATCACCCCGGGGGCCGGCGCGCGCCTCACGTCCGCCACTGGTAGCGCTTCAGGACCACCGCGTCGCCCCGCTCGAAGACGACGCCCTCCTTTTCCAGGATCATCCGGTGAACGGCCCGGATCGCCGCGTCGGAGTGGAGGCTGATCTGCCCCTTGTGGTTCAAGACCCGGTGCCAGGGCACCGCGCTGTTTCCGGGGAGCCGGTGGAGCGCGTAGCCCACCTGCCGCGCGTGGCCCGGGAGTCCCGCCAGTTTCGCGATCTGCCCGTACGTCGCCACCCTGCCGGGCGGAATGCGGGAGACGACCCTGTAGATTCTGGCGTACGCGCCGCGGGGCTTCATCGGGCACCTCCCGGTTGAAGAGGCACGTCAAACCGGGCGGACGAAGATTTTCTCACCATTCGCCGAAATAGGTCGGCGCAGAGAGCAGCGTGCGCCACGACGCGAACTTCCGTCGGCGACGATGAGGAGAAAAAGAGTCGAAGACATCTGCCCGCGATTCTGCATCCTGCCTGGCAAATTGGCAAATACGTTTACCGGTCCGCTGCAACGTGTTGTTGGTGCGGTCAGGCAGTGTTTCCCTTCCAGAAGTATCTAATCTGCAGCCGAGTCTTCATCGCGCCATTGGTTGTCTGTGGGGAAGTAGGACTGCTTCAGAACAAAGTGATAAAGCGGTCCACCGGATAAGGCTGAGTACTCAATAGTAATGATTCTAGAACCCATCTCAAAAACTCCTCAGAAGGATCATGATGCAGCCGAGGTGGACGAAAGCGAGGAAGTTCTCGGCATGGTATTCGTAGCGGGTGACGAGGCGGCGGTAGTTCTGA
>JAKAIJ010000050.1 GCA_021814355.1 Acidobacteriota bacterium | reverse complement strand
AAAGGGATGAGGATGGCCGCGGAGAGGACGACGGACCTCGGGGCACTGCTCGAGCGATACCGCGCGTCGCTGGAAAGGCAGTTCGAGAAGGGCGGGCGCAGGGAGGTCCTCTCGGACTCCGGCTACGCCATCGCGCCGCTCTACACGCCGGCAGACCTCGGGGAGTTCGACTACGCGCGGGAGCTCGGCCTGCCGGGCGAGCCGCCCTTCACGCGGGGCGTCCAGCCCACGATGTACCGCGGCCGTCCCTGGACCATGCGCCAGTACGCGGGTTTCGGGACGGCGCAGGAGTCCAACCGGCGCTACCGCCACCTCCTGGAGCAGGGCCAGACGGGCCTTTCGGTGGCTTTCGATCTTCCCACCCAGATGGGGCTCGACTCGGACGACGCGCTCTCGGCGGGCGAAGTGGGCAAGGTGGGCGTGGCCATTGACACGCTGGCCGACATGGAGGCCCTCTTCGAGAAGATCCCCCTGGGCCGGGTCTCCACCTCCATGACGATCAACGCCACGGCCTTCGTCCTGCTGGCACTCTACGTGGCGGTTGCGGAGAAACAGAGCGTGGCGCCCGCGGCGCTCACGGGGACCGTCCAGAACGACATCCTGAAGGAGTACATCGCCCGCGGCACCTACGTTTTCCCGCCGCGGCCCTCGCTGCGAATCGTCACCGACCTCTTCGCCTGGGCGACGCCCAACCTGCCCAGGTTCAACACCATCTCCATCTCGGGCTACCACATCCGGGAGGCGGGGAGCACGGCGGCGCAGGAGATCGCGTTCACGCTGATGGACGGCCTCACCTACGTCCAGGCCGCGGTGGACGCGGGGCTCGACGTGGACGCCTTCGGTGAGCGGCTCTCCTTCTTTTTCAACGCCCACAACCATTTCCTGGAGGAGGTGGCCAAGTTCCGCGCGGCGCGGCGGCTCTGGGGGCGGCTGATGGCGGATCGCTTCGGCGCCCGGAACCCCAAGGCCCGCATGCTCCGCTTCCACACCCAGACGGCGGGCTCCATGCTCACGGCCCAGCAGGCCGACGTGAACGTGGTGCGGGTGGCGCTCCAGGCCTTCGCCGCGGTGATGGGCGGGACCCAGTCGCTCCACACCAACTCCCGCGACGAGGCCCTCGGCCTTCCCACCCAGGAGGCCGCCACCCTCGCCCTGCGCACCCAGCAGGTGATCGCCTGCGAGAGCGGGGCGTGCGACACGGTGGACCCGCTGGCGGGCTCCTACGCCGTGGAGGCCATGACCGACGAGCTGGAGCGCCGTGCCCTGGGCCTCATGGCGGAGGTGGAGCGGCGCGGCGGCGTGGTGAGCGCCATCGAGCAAGGGTGGATTCAGGGACAGATCCAGGAGGCCGCCTACCGCTGGCAGCAGGCCGTGGAGAGGGGCGAGAGGGTCATCGTCGGCGTCAACCGGTTCGTGGAGCGCGAGGAGCGGCCGGTACCCGTCCTCAAGGTGGGCGACGCCCTCGAGCGGGAACAGGTGGAGAAGCTCCGGGCCGTGCGGGCGCGCCGCGAGAAAGCGGCGGCGGACCGGGCGCTGGAGGCGCTCGCCGCGGCGGCGAAGTCCGGGGAGAACCTCATGCCGCCGACGCTCGGCGCCGTGAGGGCCTACGCCTCGGTGGGGGAGATCGTCGGTGTCCTCAAGACCATCTTCGGAACCTACCGGCCGGCCTGACTCTCCGGGAGAGGGCGCACCGCGCCCCCGTCCTCTCGGGGCGGGGCCCGCGCGGGTGCAGGGTACCCTCTCCGTCTTCCCCTCGCTTCCGGGAGGGCTCGTCCCGCGGCAGGCGGCCCGGCCGTCGTGAAGGGCTCTTCGGTCGGGCGGTACACCTTCCACTACCACCTGCGCTCGATGGTGCTGGAGGGAGCGCTCAACGGCGTCTGGCAGCTCAACGAGATCGTCGCGCGCAAGTCCCTTGGGGCGGGCACCTGGTGGGTGACCCTCATCGTCATGGCGCCCTCGGCGGCGCTGCTCCTGTCGGTGCTGTGGGGGCCTCACCTGGAGGGGCGGAAGAAGGCGCCCTGGTTCCTGGTGGCGGGGGTGGTGGGACGGCTGGTTCTCCTGGCGGCGGCATGGGCCACGAGCCCCTGGCTCTTCACGCTCATCCTGGCCGTCTCCGCCCTCTCCTATTCCATCCTCTATCCGGCCCAGAACGCCCTCTACCAGAGCAACTATGCGCCGGGCGAGCGGGGGAGGCTCTTCGGCCTCGCCTACTCGGGGTACGGCCTTACCTCCATGGGCGTCGCGGTGGCCGCGGGCTGGTGCTACGACCGCTGGCCGGACAGCTTCCGCGCGGTCTATCCCGCGGCGGGGGTCCTCGGGTTCGGGGCGTGCTGGTACTTCTACCGGATGCGCGAGCGGTGGGTCTTCCGCCCGCCGGGGGAGGGGACGAGGAACCCCTTCGTCCTGGCCTGGCGCATCTTGAGGGCCGACCGCGGGTTCGCCTTCTTCCAGGGGGCGTTCTTCTGCTACGGCATCGGTTTCATGATCATGGCCACGCTCCTCCCGCTCTACCTCGTGGACGCCCTGAGAGTCACCTACAGCCAGGCCTCGGTCATGCGGGTGCTCCTCTTCCAGGGGATGCTCTCGCTCTTCACCTGGGTGATGGGCCGCTATTCGGACCGGTTCCACCCCCTCTCCCTGGCGCGCTGGTCCTTCCTGGGGCTCGTCCTCTTCCCCGCGCTCCTCTTCGCCTCCGCGGGCCCCCGGGGCGGCTACCTCACCTTTCTCTGGTACGGCCTCTGCATGGCGGGGGTGACGGTGGCCTGGTACATGGGCCCGCTGGTGTTCGCGGGGGCGAGGGACTCGTCGCTCTACATGACGGTCCACGTGGCCCTCACCGGGGTCCGCGCCCTCATCGGCCATCCCCTCGGCGCGGCGCTCTACGTCTTCTCGGGCTCCTTCGCCCTGCCTTTTGCCGTGGCCGCCCTCTTCTTCGCCGCGGGCTTCGCGCTGACTTTCCCGGCGGGGGAGAACGTGAGGGGCGCGGGCGGTTGTCGCCCGCGGAGCCCTGTGGCAGAATCGGCTTCTGGAGGGCCTCCATGAAGACGTCCGTCCTGACGCTGCCCGCCGCTACGACCCGAAGCGACCGCATCCTCCTGGCGCTCTTCTTCTTCCTCGCCACCGCGCTGGGGGCCTTCGTGGAGGTGCCGCTCCCGTTCACGCCGGTCCCGATCACCCTCCAGACCTTCTTCGTCCTCTTGGGCGCCACGATGATGGGCCGGGGGTGGAGCGTCGCGGTGCAGACCGCCTACCTGGGGGCCGGAGCGGTGGGGGCCGGCTTCTTCGCCGGGGGCGCCGCGGGGCTCGCCCACCTCTGGGGCCCCACGGCGGGCTACCTCTGGGCCTTCGTGCCGGCGGCGCTGCTGGTGTCGAGCCTCTGGGGCCGCTGCGGGGGTCCGGGAGCGCGTCTCGCCCTGCTCGGCGGAGCGGCGGCGCTGATCCTCGGAGCCGGCGCCCTCTGGCTCGGGTTTTTCCTCCACCTTTCCCCGGAGCGGGCCATCGCGCTGGGCGTGGCGCCGTTCCTCCCGGGAGAGGCGCTCAAGGCGCTGGCGGTGACGCTTCTTCGGCGGGGGGGCGCGCGGGGCTGAA
Source organism: Acidobacteriota bacterium (assembly GCA_021814355.1). Taxonomy (GTDB): domain Bacteria; phylum Acidobacteriota; class UBA4820; order UBA4820; family DSQY01; genus JAEMPZ01. The sequence goes on along the minus strand of JAKAIJ010000050.1, from coordinate 9,715 downwards.
CCGGAACGTGCCTTAATCCTCTCGGCCGCGCGGGGAGAGCCTCCGATGGGGCCGAGGGACCCTCGCGGGTTTCAACGGGCCCGGCGGGCGGCGGCACGCCTTGTGGCCCGGCGGGCGGCGTGGTATGGTGGAAGCCAAGGTGGACGGAATGATCCGAAAGGTCCTTGTGCTTTTCATGGGCGGCGCGGCCCTGGCCGGCTGGGCGGGCGACGGCGGAAGCGCCGAGGCCCAGCGGGTCCGTGCCGGCGCCCTCGAGGCGCTCGTGGCCGCCAAGCAGGCCTACATCCAGTCCACCTGGCGCGAGCTGTCTCAGGTGGACGGCCAGCTTGCCCAGCTCCGCGACGACGCCCCCGACGCGGAGCAGCGCACCCCCGAGAGGGCCCGGGAGCTGCTCGCCGTGGCCGAGCGGCGCCAGCTCCTGGAGGCGAGGCGGCTCCAGCTCCTGCGGGACCTCGCCGGCGCCTACGGAGAGCTTGCCGCGACCCGCCTCCTGCTCAGCGAGAACAAGGCCCAGATGCGCAGGGCCCAGCAGGTGCTCGACGGCCACTGGGCCATCGGGCTCATGCCCTCCGGGCTGAAGGGCGACTTCTTCCTGGATCAGAACGGAACCCTCGTGGCGGGGGAGTACCGGCTGGAGAACGGCCAGACGGGCAACCTCCAGGGCACCTTCATCTCGGGCCACCTGCTCCTGGAGCGCATTGATTCCCAGTACGGGAAGATCGGACGGTACGAAGCGGCGCTCGGCAAGGATCCGAACGCCCTGAAAGGCACCTGGTACAGCTACGACCTCACCTCGGGGCAGCCCCTCACGGGGGCCTTCACGATGGACCGGGTGGCGGAGGAGGAGGGGTCCCCATGAAGATCGTCCGGAAGGTCATTGACAGCGTCATGATCCTCGACGTCACGGGCGAGGTGCGGCTCGGCGAATCGGCCGAAGCCTTCAGCGGGGAGCTCGCGACCGTCCTGAACGACTCGGCGGTGACGGGGGTCGTGCTGAACCTGGAGCACATCAACTACATGGACTCCACGGGGCTCGGCGAGCTGGTGGGCTACCTTTCGCGCTTCCAGGACCGCGGCAAGAGGCTGCGGCTCGTGAAGCCCAACCAGACGGTGCTCAAGCTCCTGCAGCTCACCAAGCTGGACCAGATCTTCAAGGTCTGCCCCGACGAGACGGCGGCCCTCGAAGACTTCGTGCCGTAGGCGGGCGGACCCCGGATGGTCGTTCTCAACGCCGTCAAGCGCGAGCTCACCGCCAAAGTCGTCTACTACGGCCCGGGGCTCTGCGGTAAGACGACCAATCTCAAGTTCATCTACGAGAATCTGGACGAGGGCCAGCGCGGCAAGATGCTCTCCCTCGCCACCGAGGCCGACCGGACCCTCTTTTTCGACTTTCTCCCCGTGGAGATGGGCGAGGTCCGCGGATTCAAGATCCGAATCCAGCTCTATACGGTCCCGGGCCAGGTCTTCTACGAGGAGACCCGCAAGCGGGTCCTGCGCGGGGCCGACGGCGTAGTCTTCGTGGCGGATAGCCAGAAGAGCATGTGGGACGCCAACCTGGAGTCCTACAGGGCGCTCCGGAAGAACCTCACCGAGAACGGCATTCCCCCCGAGAGCATTCCCGTCGTGCTCCAGTACAACAAGCGCGATCTGCCCAGCCTCTCGAGCGTGGAAGAGCTCGACGGGGCGCTCAACCCCGGCAACCTCCCCTTTTTCGAAGCCATGGCCCACGAGGGAGTCGGCGTGGAGGACACGCTGCGGTCCGTGACCAAGTTGGTCTTGAAGAACCTCATGTCGAAGGAGCTCATCGGCAAGACGGAGGCCCCCCCCGTGACGGCGGAAGACAGGTCGGTCAAGGAACGGAAGATTTCGGTGAACAGCACCGTGGTGATGGACCGCAGCAAGCTCCTCTCGGAGCTGGGAATCATGGGGAACCCCGGCGTTTCCGCCAAGGCGGCCGCCCGCGCGCAGGACGACCCCTTCGGCGACGCCGGCCCGGACGACGCGCTGCTCGGCGCGGAGTCCCCCCTTGCGCTCGATGTCCCCTCTCCTCCAGCGGCGCGCCAGGAGCCCGAGGAGGTGGTTTTCGAGGAGGCTCCCGCGGAGCCGCTCCTTCTCCAGACGGAGGAGACGCCTCCCGCCCCCTTTGAGGCCCTCTCGCCCGGAACGGCCGCCCCGGCGGGGGCTCCGCTTCGGCAGGGAGGGGGCACCGGGGCGGGCTCTTCCGAGCCCGCGGCGGCGGGAACGCCGGCGCTGACCCTGGCTCCGGGGCGCGCGCTCCAGGTGCCGGTCCTCGTGGGCGGAAAGCGCTTCCTCCTCCATCTGCGGTTGGAGCCCGCGGAGTGACACGGCCGGCCCGTTTCGCGACCCGGCTCCTCGCGGCGGGGCTCCTCGTGGCGCTGGCGCTCGGGGCCCCCGCGCTCGAGCTTAGCGTGCCCGGCGGACGCAAGGTCCACCTGGAATCCACGAGCTCGGAGGGGACCCGCTGGGTCTGCCTGGACGCCCTCGCCAAGGCCCTCGGAGGGCAGACGGGGCGGGACCCGCTGTCGCGCTACCCCGTCTGGACCCTCGGGGGCCACCGCGTCCTCTTTTCCACGGCCACCCCCATGACTTCCGTGGACGGCAAGCTCCTCACCACCAAGCACCCAGCCCGCGAGAAGGATGGTTGCCTCTGGGTTCCCGAGGAGTTCCTCACGCTGGGGCTGCCCCTCGTGCTCGGGGGGCCCGTGAGCGTGGACGGCGCGGAGGCGGTGAAGGCGGTTCCCGAGGCGCTCCCCAAGGCCGCGGAGCCGGCCCCCGCGGCCGAAGGAGGGACGAACCTCGAGGTGGCGGTAGCGGCGGATTCCGTGCGGATCACCCTCCAGGGGACGGCCAGCGCCTCGGCGCAGGTCCGCAGAGAGGGCGACGCCCTCCTGGTCACCCTGCCCCGGGGCCGCATCGAGACCGGCGTGCGGGACCTCGGCAGCGGCATCGCGCGGAGCCTTGCGCCGGAGGCGGAGGGCCGGGGAATCAAGGTGTCGCTGGGGGCGGGGTTCCAGTCCTTCGAGACGGCCGCCCTGCGCAACCCCGAGCGGCTGGTGATCCTCCTCAAGGGACAGGGCCAGGTGGTGCCGCAGCCCCCGCCCGCCTCCCCGGCGCCGGAGTCCGCCGCGGCGTCCCGTCCCGCCCGCTCCCCCGGGCGGTTCCTGGTGGTTCTCGATCCCGGCCACGGCGGGACCGACGCGGGGGCCGTCGGACCGGGCAACCTGCAGGAGAAGGAGGTCGCCCTCGCGCTCGCGGCGAAGGTGGGGGAGGCCCTCGAGAAGGGCGGGGCGCAGGCGGTGCTCACCCGCAGCGGCGACAGCTTCGTCCCCCTGACCCAGCGGACCGCCATCGCCAATTACAACCGGGCCGACCTCTTCGTCTCCATCCACCTCAACGCTTCGCCGGCCGCGGCGGCGAAGGGCGCCGAGACCTACTACATGAGCAAGGAGGCCTCGGACCTCTGGAGCCGCCAGCTCGCCGACAAGGAGAACTCGGCGGCGGGAGGGGACGGCGGCGGGGACACCCTGAGCCTGGTCCTCTGGAACCTGGCCCAGAATCAGTACATCGTGGAGAGCTCCGCCCTCGCGGAGGCGGTCCAGGGGAAGCTGAACCAGCTCCTGGGCACGAAGGAGCGCGGCGTGCGCCAGGCGCCCTTCGTGGTCCTCGAGGGGGCTCAGATGCCCGCCGTCCTCGTGGAGGTGGCTTTCCTGAGCAACCCCGCCGAGGCAAACCAGCTCAAGGATCCGGCCTTCTTGGGAGAGGTGGCGGACCTGCTCGCCCAGTCGCTCCTCGAGTTCAGGGAAAAGCATGCTTCCCAGCCCGGCCCGGCGCCTGCTCCGTAACGCCGCCGCCGCGGGCCTGCTGTTCGCGGCGCTCGGCTGCTCGCCGGGAAAGCCCGGATCGGCCCCCCCGGGGCCGGCGCCCCCGTCGTCCGCGGCGCCGGAGGGCAGGCCGGTCACCCTGCTCTACCTCGATCCCGCTTCGGGGCTTCTGGCCCCCTGCCCGGCCACCGCAGTTCTGATGGGGAACGCCCAGGGGGACCTCTGCGAGGTGACCCGCCGGTATCTCGCGGGTCCCGCGTGCGGGGACCGGATGCCGGTCTTCCCCGAGGGGACCGCGCTCCGGGGCCTGTACGTTCTGGAAGGCGGGATCGTCGTGGTGGACCTCTCCGGACAGGCGGCCTCGGGGGCCGGCTCGGCCACGGAGACGGCGCGGGTCTACGGCCTCGTGGACACCCTCTGTCTCAATTTCCCCGAGGTGAGGGCCGTGCGGCTGCTGGTGGAGGGGCGCGAGGTGGAAACCCTCTTGGGGAACGTGGACCTGGCGCGCCCGCTTCCCCCCGAGGCGGGGCTGGCCGCACCCGAAGTGCAGGCCGCGCTCGGGCGGAAGCCTTGAGCCGCGCCGGCCCCATCGGCGTCTTCGACTCCGGCGTGGGCGGCCTCACGGTGGTGGGGGAGATCCGACGAAGGCTCCCGGGCGAGAAGATCCTCTACTTCGGCGACACGGCGCGCGTCCCCTATGGGAACAAGTCCCCGCGCACGGTGGAGCGCTACTCCCGCGAGATCGCCCACTTCCTCGCCCGGCAGGGGATCCGGTTCCTGGTGGTGGCCTGCAACACCTCGAGCGCCGTGGCGCTGCCCGGGCTCGAGAAGCGGGCAAAGCTCCCGGTTCTGGGGATGATCCTGCCCGGCGCCGAGGCGGCGGTGCGCGCGAGCCGCACCGGGCGCATCGGCCTCATCGGGACCCGCGCCACGGTGGCGAGCGGGGCCTACGCCCGGGCGGTGAAGGCCCTGGCGCCGCGTGCGCGGTTCTTCGCCGCCGCGTGCCCCCTGCTGGTTCCGCTGGTTGAGGAGGGGTGGGCGCAGGACCCCGTGGCCGAAGAGGTGGTGGCGCGCTACCTCGGCCCGCTCCTCGCCCGGGACGTGGACACGCTCATCCTCGGCTGCACCCACTACCCGGTGCTCGTGCCGGTGCTCCGGAAGGTGGCGGGGCCCTCCGTGGCGCTCATCTCCTCTTCGGAGGCCGCCGCGGAGGCCCTCGTTCGCCGGCTGGGGCCGGGCGCCGCGGGGAGAGCCGCCGGGGCCGGAGGGCTTACCTGCTTCGTGACCGACGCGGGGACCTACTTCCGCGAGGTGGCCGAGCGCATCCTCGGCCACCCGCTCGGGCCGCTGAAGGCCGTGGACGAGGAAAGGCTGGTGCTCCCATGAGAACGGACGGACGGGGTGCCGGAGAGATCCGGCCCGTGGTCATCCGGACCGGGTATCTTATCTACCCGGACGGCTCCTGCCTGGTGGAGTTCGGCAACACCAAGGTGGTCTGCAGCGCCGTGGTCGAGAACCGGGTCCCGCCCTTCCTGAAGGGCACCGGCCAGGGGTGGATCACCGCGGAGTACGGCATGCTTCCGGGCTCCACCCAGCAGCGCACCACGCGCGAGGCGAGCCGGGGCAGGCAGACGGGGCGGACCCAGGAGATTCAGCGCCTCGTGGGGCGCTCCCTGCGATGCGTGGCGGACCTGGAGGGGTTCCCGGACCAGACCGTCTGGATTGACTGCGACGTCCTCCAGGCGGACGGGGGGACGCGGACGGCGGCCATCACGGGCTCCTACGTGGCGCTGGTCCTCGCCCTCGAGAAGCTCCGCGCGGCGGGCCTCCTCAAGCGGCTCCCCGTCAAGAACCGGGTGGCGGCGGTGAGCGTGGGGATGCTGAGGGGCGAAAAGCTCCTGGACCTCAAGTACGACGAGGACTCCATTGCCGACGTGGACATGAACGTGATCATGACCGACGACGGGCGGATCATCGAGCTCCAGGGGACGGCGGAGAGGGAGCCCTTCAGCAAGGGCGACCTGGACGACCTTATCGCGCTGGCGGCCCGGGGGATGGACACCCTCTTCAAGGTCCAGGCGGAGGCCCTCGGGCCGGTTCTGCCTCCGACGAACCGCTAACAGGGGTCCGCGGAGCGGCTCCGGTCAACTCCGTGGGCGATCTGGAGCGGCCGCGGCATAGGCCGCGACGGGATAGCCCACGAAGTGGTAGAGGTTCGACGGGGCGGTCGTTCCCAGACCGGTCGCCTCCACCTTCAGGAGGGGCTGGGCCACCGAACAGCCGTACCCGATGGGATAGCCGGTGAGGAGCGGCGTCCCCGGCGGCGAAAGCGCCGCGTGGAGCCGGGAGGACGCCGCGAGCCCGAAGGGGACCGAGAACCGCCCGCACCAGGTCACCTTCCGCTTCGCCGGGTCCAGCGGGTCCTGGAAGGCCTCGTAGGCCCGGCGCGCGTCGGGGGGCGAGGCTCCGCAGAGGATCTCCTTCAGGATCGCCTCGTCCGCCGCCATGGCCCGGACGCACGCATCGAGCCCTCCGGGGCCGTAGGGCGTGTAGTCGAAATCGGCGCCGTAGTGGACGCCGTCCGAGGAGAGGACGAGGGCGATGTCGCGCCCGGGGAGCAGCCCCCTCTGCCGGCAGAGCGCCGCCAGGGCGTCCGCGAAGCGGACCGAGAGCGCCTCCAGACGGGCCCGGTCCATGAGGGGGACGAGCACGGGGACCACCTCCACGCGGGGGTCCCGGTGCTTCAGCCAGTAGGCGATCCCCTCGAGGGAGTGTTCGGAGTCGTGGGCCGCGTCGTCCACGACCGCCGCCTCGTTGCCGAGGGCCCTGCAAAGCGCCTCGCGGAGGGGCGAGAGGGCGAGCGGCCCGTCGGGGGTCCGCCAGCTCCGGTAGTCCTCGAAGACCAGCCTGTCCCGCATCCCGAACCGCTTGGCCTGGTGGAAGACCCCCACGAGCACCACCGTGCGGGCGCGCAGCGGAGCAAGGGCCGCGCGGTAGCAGGGGGCGGCGTAGAGGTAGTCGTCGTGGGGGCAGAGGACCGCCTCGGCGGGGCCGGAAGGAGCGGGGCCCAGGCTCCTAGGGAGGGCCGAAGCCTCCGCCGCGCGGACCACGGCGGCCATCTGCGCCGCGGTGCAGGCGTAGCCCACCGTGTCCTTTTGGCCGCGCTGGTGCCGCGTGGAGGGAATCCCCATCTCCCGCCGCACCTGCGCGGGGGCGGGCGGCCCGGGCGGTTCCGCCGCGAAGGCGGGCAGGGTCAGCAGGAGGGAGAGCCAGAGCTTCCGCGCAACCATGCACTGAAGTATACCCCACCCGCGCGACGGGGAAAGGATGAAGAGCAGCAGAGCGCACCGAGCGCACGGAGTCCTTTGGGACGGGGTCTGTTCCCTGTTTTCTCGGTGACGTGTTTTCCGGTGGACCGGGGATCACCAGGAGGCGGCGAGCGGTCCCACCTCGGCGACCACCGCGCCGAGCAGATCGCACCGCTTCACCGCCGCCGTCATGGCGTTGTGATCGCGGAAGAGGGGCCGATCCTCGTCCAGGTGGGCCACCACCTTGCGCACCGCCGCCTGTCCGGCGCGGGTGCCCACGCCGGGCGTGAACTCCCGGAAGTCCAGCCCCTGCGCCGCGGCGATGAGCTCGATGGCCAGCACGCCGTTCGCGTTCTCCAGGATCTGCCGGGTCTTGAGGGCGGCGTTCATCCCCATGGAGACAAAGTCCTCCTGGTCGGCCGCCGCAGGGATGGATTGGGTGTAGCTGGGCGCGGAGAGAATCCGCTGCTCCACCACGAGCATGTCGGCGGTGTACTGGCTGAGCATGTGGCCCGAGAACATGCCGGCGCCCCTCGTGAGGAAGGCGGGCAGCCCGGCAGAGAGGGCGGGGTTCAAGAGGCGGTTCAGTCGGCGCTCGCTCAGGACGCTGACCATGGCGACGGCGGCGCCCACCACGTCCAGCGGGAGGCTCACGGGCGTGCCCTGGAAGTTGGCCCCCGTGTAGACCCTGTCCTCCTCCGCCACGAAGATGGGGTTGTCGGCCACGCCGTTCAGCTCGATCTCGACCTGCCGGCGGGCGTGGGCGAGCTGGTCGCGCAGGGCTCCGATGACCTGGGGCGTGGAGCGCATCGAGTAGGCGTCCTGCACCTTCACCTTCAGCTTTCCCGTCACCAGGTCCGAGCCGGCCATGACGGCGCGCAGGTTGGCCGCGCAGGTCTGAGCGCCGCGGAAGCCCCGAAGCTCGTGGAGCCGGGCCTCGTAGGGCCGCATGTTGGCCAGGAGCGCCTCGAGGCTCATGGCGGCGGCGATCTCCGCCTGGGCCGTCCACCGCTCCGCATCGTAAAGTTCGAGGCAGGCCATCCCCGTGATGAGGTTGGAGCCGTTGATCGCCGCGAGCCCGTCGCGGGCCTTGAGGCCGGGCACCGGGATGCCGGCCTTCTCCAGGGCCTCCCGGGTGGCCATCCGGGCGCCCTGGTAGAAGGCTTCGCCCTCGCCCATGAGGCTCAGCGCACACTGGCTCATGGGCGCCAGGTCCCCGCAGGCGCCCACGCTCCCCTTCTCGCACACCACGGGGGTAACGCCGACGTTGAGCATGGCGAGGTAGGTCAGCGGGATCTCGTGCCGGCAGCCGGAAAAGCCCTTGGCGTGGACGTTCACGCGGCTCAACATGGCGGCGCGGACGTGCTCGGCCGGCGCCGGCTCGCCGATGCCCGCGGCATGGTTGTAGATGAGGTAGCGCTGGAATTGCTTCACCTGGTCGTCGCTCAGGACCACCTCGGAGAACTCCCCGATCCCCGTGTTGACGCCGTACATGATCTCGCGGGCCTGGATCTTCTTTTCGAGCATGGCGCGGCAGGACCGAATGCGCTCGATGGCGCCCGAGGTCAGCTCCACCGGCTCGCCGTGCCGCGCGACCTTCACCACCTCCTCGATCGTCAGCCCTCTGCCGTCCACGCGAACCGTCATGAAGCGCCTCCTCGGGTTAAGGGCCTATCCGGAAATAGGGCGCGGGCCACACCGCGCCCCTCCCCCGGCCGCGGGCCGCGGCCGCCCCCCCGCGGCCATCTTCTCAGCGCGCGGCCGTCCGGTCAAGACGCCGGGGAATCTCATACCAAGTTGCGTTCCAAAGCAGGCGCTGAGGCTGGAGGGTGCTTCGCACCTTCCGGGACTCGCGGCCGTCTCGTCGAAGGATTTGGGCTCGGGTCTGCCTTGGAGGAATCCTTCTCCGAGCCGGCCTCGCGAGCCCCGGCCCTTCGGGCGCTCCAGCCTTCCTAAATTCCTGCCGCCTCCCCTCATCTATCCAATGCGCCGCGAGTCTCGGGCCTCCTGCTGTGTCAGGCTTCGCGGGAGGCCCTTCCCGCCCTGGTCCGGATGTGGCCCGCTGCGGGAGCGGCGCCGGTCCAGGCGTCCTTCGCTCGGCTGCGAGGACTCGACGCTGCGTGCCCTCGCGTCTCCTCGCGCATCCGATCGCTCGGACCCGCGCGGAACGCCGCCTTCCTTCGCTCCGCTACAGAAGGCGTTTCGTTCGCGATTGGTCGCAACTTGATCTCAGCGGGAGAGGGCGCGGGCCCGGTCGAGGTCCTCGGGGCGCCCCCGGAGGGTGACGCGGACGGCCTTATCCTCGTAGCGCTCGGAGAGGATGCGGAGCCGCCGGCGCAGGGCCAGGAAGTCGGGCCAGCGGGAGTAGGGGATTAGGATCTCCGTGCCGGCCAAGGCCCGGGCCGCCTCGCGCCCCACCGCGGCCTTGAGCGCCTCCAGCCCCTCGCCCGTCGCCGCGGAGACGGCGAGGGCGTCCGGGGCAAGCCCGAGGGCCCGCGACATCAGCCCCTCCGGCGCGCGGTCCATCTTGTTGAGCACCGTGAGCACGGGCACCTCGTCCAGGCC
>JAKAIJ010000049.1:1602-13331 GCA_021814355.1 Acidobacteriota bacterium | reverse complement strand
GCGCTCGACATTCTCGACGACGACGATGGCATCGTCGACGAGCAGGCCGATCGCCAGGACCATGCCGAACAGGGTCAGCGTGTTGATGCTGAACCCCGCGGCGCCGAGAAAGACCACCGCCGTTCCCCGGTGCTCCCCCAGAATCCCCTCACCCGCCCGCTCTGCGAGGTGCGGCGGGACCACTTCGCGCAAGGCCTGCGGCTCCGGGGCATCAGGGGACCGCAAGGGTGAGGCCTGGAAAGGAGCCACGCCGGCAAGGCGCGCGTACCCGTCGCCGAGATTCTCGGTCTCGACCGTCCGGCGGGCTCCGGCGAGGAAAGCGGGGTGGAGGATGATCCGCCCCGGCGCCGACCGGTGCTCCGCCTCCGCCGCCTCGTCCAGCGGGAGGCCAGCGGCGTAGTAGTCCCGCCCCAGGGTGCCGTCGCCGACCAGCCCGAGACTCACGGCTCCATGGGCGGCGCCGATCTTCATGGAGAGGGAGAACCGGCCCGCCCGCGTGGGCAGGTCCGAGAACTCGGCCATGGCCTCCATCATCCGCAACGCCCCCCGGGCCGCCCGTTCCCGCGACTCGCCCGGAAAAAATACGGTCATGGCGTCGCCGCCGAAGCGCAGGACGTCGCCGCCCTCCTCCGCGAGGATGCCGATCATCCGGGTGAAGTAGCCGTTAAGCAGGCGAGTGAGCTCCTCCGAGCCCTCCCGCCCGATGGCCGAGAGGGCCTCCGTGAGGGGGGTGAACCCCGCCACGTCGCAGAAGAGGACGGTGCCCCGGCAGGTGCGCCGCGCCTCGCGGCCTGCGCGGGCGGCCTCCAGCAGGCCGTAGACGCTCCAGGGCAGGAAAGCGGCGAGGTCGGCCAAACGAAGCTCTCCCTGAAAATTACAGTTTAGCATCGGAACCGCCGCCTCCGCGTCGGTTTGCCCCGGCCGCCGCCGGGCGGTATGATTTCCTCGGCCCGAGGAGGAGAGATGGCGGAGCAGTCCAGCCAGGACCGGGGGGCAAACCCCGCGGAGACCCGCGAACGCGAGTGGCTTGAAAAGGTCTACCGAGGCGGAGCCGAGGCCGAGCTCACGGTGCGCTCGGTGGTGCTCGGCGCCCTCATCGGCGCCGTCATGTGCCTCTCGAACCTCTACGTCGGGTTCAAGGCGGGCTGGAGCCTCGGCGTCACCATCACCGCGGCCATCATGGCCTTCGCCATCTTCAAGGCCCTGCGGACGGTGCTGCCGTTCCTCGTGAAGCAGGAGATGGGGATCCTCGAGAACAACGCCCTGCTCACCATCGCCTCCGCCTGCGCCTTCATCGCCTCGGCGGGGCTTTCCAACGCGGTCCCGGCGCTCACCATGGTCTCGGGGCGCACGCTCCCCACCTGGCAGCTCGCCCTCTGGGTGGCGGTCATTCTCTTCCTGGGGCTCACCATGGGCATCCCCATGAAGCGGCAGATGATCAACGTGGAGGACCTGAAGTTCCCCACGGGGTTCGCCACCTCCGAGGTGCTCAAGGGGATGTATTCCGCGGGCGGCGAGGCGGCCAAAAAGGCCCGCGCCCTCTTCGGGGCCCTCGGGATCGGGCTCGTCATCGCCTGGTGCCGCGACGGCGTCCTCGGCATCCCCGAATTCGTGAAGGGCCGCGTGGCCACGGAGCTCGGCGTCTGGAAGTGGAGGGGGTGGGCCAACGTCATCCCGGCCACCCTCATCCCCCCCTCCTGGTCGGTGATGGGCGTGTCCTTCGCCCGCCTCACCCTCTCCTTCGAGGGGAGCCTCATCATGGTGGGCGCGGGCGCCATCATGGGGATACGGGCCGGCGCGAGCCTCCTGCTTGCGGCCCTTCTGGGGTACGGTGTCCTGGCCCCCCTCTACATTCAGAAGGGCGATATTACCCACGACGCGCCGACGGTTCAGGCCGCCGTGGGCTACGAGGACTCCCCGCGGATCGTAGGAGGGAGCGACTTGGCCTTCCCCGTGGAAATCCCCGCGGGGGCAAGGATGGTCGTAGCCGTGGAGCCGGGCGGCCAGAGCTTCGCTTACGCCTGGCCCGCCGCCGCGTGCAAAAACGCCGCCCAACTCGAGCAGGCTCTCAATGGCGGGGGCTTGGGGCTGAAGTTCACCGTGGACAAAGGCCAGCGACGCCTCGCCGTGGCGCTCGCCCAGGCCCCCGCCGCCCCCGTCATCCTGAAGCTCCAGGAGGCGGGTCCCGAGGCCCTGGGGTTCAAGGAGGGCGCGGCCGCCCGAGTACAACGGTTCCCCCTCGTCTTTCCTCCCGGGGCGGCCCTCGCCTTTCTCGCCGGGCAGAGGCCCGGCGCCTCGGGCGAGATCGCCCAGGAGCCCCTCAGCGCGGACTTTCCTGCGGGCGCCTCCTTCGCCGACGAGAAGGCCGCCCTCGCGGCCCTCAACGCCGAGAAGCTCCCCGACGGCCGCCCCAACCCCTTCTTCGGGAAGCTCGCCTTCGGCTACCAGCGGGACCATTTCACCGTGGCGGGGACGGCCTACCGCCAGTGGGACGCCAAGGTGACCGTGGGCGAGGGGAGCGCCGCCGGGCTGATGGGGTTTTCCGCGGGGCAGAACCGGACCGTGAACTACGGCGGCTTCCGCAACATCGTCCGATGGCTTATGTGGCCTGGCGTAGCCATGATGGTGACCGCGGGGCTGCTCTCCTTCTTCATGCAGTGGCGCACCGTCTTGAGGGCCTTCGGCGGCCTCGCCGCCATGTTCAGGAAGACTCCCGTGGCGGCCGCCGATGCCCTGGCCGCCGTGGAGGTCCCGGGTTCCTGGTTCGCCGCGGGCTTTCTGGTCACGGGGGCCGCCGCCGTGGTCCTCCAGGCGTGGTTCTTCGGAATCCACTGGTGGATGGGGGTGCTGGCCGTGGTCATGTCCTTCTTCCTCGCCATCGTGGCGTGCCGGGCCACGGGCGAGACCGACATCACCCCCGTGGGCGCCATGGGCAAGATCACCCAGCTCATGTACGGCGGCATCGCCCCCGGGAACATGACGGCCAATCTCATGACCGCCAACGTGACCGCGGGCGCCGCCACCTCCTCCGCGGACCTGCTCCAGGCCTGGCGCTGCGGATACCAGGTGGGCGCGAGCCCCCGCAAGCAGTTCCTCGGGATGCTCCTCGGGGTGGTGGTGGGGTCGGCGGTGTCGGCCCCGGTCTACAACATCCTGATCCCCAACGCGGACGTGCTGGGAACCGACAAGCTCCCCGCCCCCGCCGCCCAGACCTGGGCGGGCGTGGCGCTGCTGCTCTCCAACGGCCTCCACGCGCTGCCCGTCTCGGCGCGGTGGGGGCTTCTGTGGGGCGGCCTTTTCGGCATCGCCGTCACGCTCTGCGAGCGGATCTGGCCCAGGAGCCGAAAGTTTCTCCCGTCGGCCACCGCCATGGGAATCGCCTTCGTCATCCCCGCATACAACAGCGTCAGCATGTTCATCGGCGCCTTCATCGCCTGGCTCCTGGAGAAGCGGACCCCGGCCTTTTCCGAGACCTACACGATCCCCGTAGCCTCTGGACTCATCGCGGGGGAGAGCCTCATGGGCATCGCGGTGGCCATCCTCGTGGCGTTCCAGTTCCTGTGAGCGGCGCGGCCAGCGCCGAGGGACCGGCGCCGGCGGCTGAGGACCCATGTACGAGGCCTTCGTTGACCACCACGTGCACAGCCGCCACTCTTGGGACAGCGACTCCTCCCTCGAGTCGCTGGTGGACGCCGCGCGCCGGGTGGGCCTCGGCGGGTTCGTCCTGACCGAGCACCTGGAGTTCGACCCCTCCGAGATGGGCTACGGCCACTTCCCGTACGAGCGGGCCCGCGACGACTGGGAGGAGCAGGCGGCCCTCGCCCCCGACCTCAAGCTCCGGTTCGGCGTGGAGGTCTCCCACCAAGAGGAGCGCGCCGCGGCCATTCGGGACTACCTCCGCGCCCGGCGCTTCCACTACGTCCTCGGCTCGGTGCACCACGTGGGCCGCGAGGAGATCGGCAGTTTCATGGCCGGGGTGGAGGGGCACGGGATTCCCCTCGAGGAGTGCCTGGAGCCCTACTTCGACGCCTGCCTCCAGGTGGTGGAGAGCGGCCTTTACGACGCCCTCGGCCACCTGGATTTTCCCAAGCGCTACTCCTGCAAGGGGCCCCGCTACACGGGTGAATTCTGGCTCGAGCACTACGGCCGGAAGATCCGGGAGGTGGTCACCGCCTGCCTGGACCTGGGCGTTTTCCTGGAGGTGAACACCGCCACCTACCGGGTGGGCTTCACCGAGCCCTACCCCGGCTGGGCCATCCTGGACCTCTACCGCGAGCTGGGCGGCAGCCAAGTGATCCTCTCCTCCGACGCCCACCGTCCCGAGGACCTGGGCACCGCCTACGGCGCGGTCCTCAAGGAGCTGGTTCGCCGGGGGCTCGCGGTCCGCAACGCCGTGGCGTGACCGGTGACCCGCCGTTCGCGGACATAAGGAATATTCCCCCCCTCCTTGCACTTCCTTCAGGCGCCCTCCCACGGGAGAAGGAGGGAGCCGTGGCCGCGAATCACCTGGCGGGCGAGACGAGCCCCTATCTTCTGCAGCACGCGGGCAACCCCGTGGACTGGTACCCGTGGGGCGAGGAAGCCCTCGCGTGCGCCCGCCGCGAGGACAAGCCCATCTTCCTCTCCATCGGCTACTCGGCCTGCCACTGGTGCCACGTCATGGCCCACGAGAGCTTCGAGGACCCGGCCACCGCGCGGATCCTGAACCGCCACTTCGTCTCCATCAAGGTGGACCGCGAGGAGCGTCCCGACCTCGACGCCCTTTACATGCGCGCGGTCCTGCTCCAGCGCGGCCAGGGCGGCTGGCCGCTCACGGTCTTCCTTACCCCCGGTCTCCAGCCTTTTTTCGGCGGGACCTACTTTCCCCGGGAGGCGCGCTTCGGCATGTCGAGCTTCCAAGACGTGCTCCGGGCGGTGGCGGAGGCCTACGCCGGGAAGCGGGGCGAGGTGGAGGCGTCGGCCCGGGAGCTGATGGAGGCCGTTGCGCGCAGCTTCGACGCGCCCCGGGGCGGCGGGACGGCGGGGCCCGAGACGGCCGAGGCGGCGCGTCGGGTGATCCTCTCCCGCTTCGATTCCTCCGAGGGCGGCTTCGGGGTGGGGCCCAAGTTCCCGCAGCCTCCGCTGCTGGAGTTCCTCCTCGACGAGTCCCTCCGGACGCGCGCCCCCGCCCTCGCCGGGAAGGTCTTCTTCACCCTGCGCAAGATGGCCGACGGCGGCGTGCGCGACCAGGTGGGAGGCGGCTTCCACCGCTACAGCGTGGACGGCGCCTGGCGGGTGCCCCACTACGAGAAGATGCTCTACGACAACGCCCAGCTCGCCTCGCTCTACTTCCGCGCCTTCTCGTGGACCGGCGATGCCGAGTTCCGGCGAGTGGGAGGGGAGGTGCTCTCGGATGTCCGTCGCGCCATGGCGGCGCCGGGGGGTGGCTTCGTGGCGGCCCTCGACGCCGACTCGGAGGGCGAGGAGGGACGCTTCTACCTCTGGGGGCGGCGGGAGCTGGAAGCGGTGCTCGGCCGCGAGGAGGCCGCGGTGGCGGGCTCCTTTCTCGGCGTTGCTGGCGACGGGGCCTCCCTGGAGGAGCGGACGCCGCGCCGGGTCCAGAGCTGGGCCGAGGGGGCCCGCGCCGCGGGCCTGCCCGAGGCGGAGTTCCGATCGCGCGTGGCGGCGGCGCTCTCCCGGCTGCGCGAGGCCCGCGAGGCACGGGCCCACCCCGGCGCCGACACCAAGGTCCTGACGGACTGGAACGCCCTCGCGGCGAACGCCTTCCTCGGCGCCTACCTGGCCACGTCGGACCCGGCCCACCGCGAGGCGGGGGCGCGGCTCCTGGATCTGCTCTGGTCCCGTTGCTGGGACGGCGGGAGGCTTTTCCATGTGTGGGACGGCGCCTCGGCCAGGGTGAAGGGGTTCCTGGCGGATTACGCCTACTTGGCCGCGGCCTGGTGGCGCGCCTTTGAGGCCACCGGAGGCCCCGATCACCTTGCACGCTGCGAGGTGCTGATCCGGACGGCGCTCGTTCGCTTCCGCGACCAGGAGGGACGCCTCTTCGACACGCCGGCGGGCGAGCGCCCCGGGGACCTCCTCCTGCCCGTCCGGGATACGGACGACGGCGTTCTCCCCTCCGCCCTCGCCGTGCTGGCCGGGCTCCTCTGGAAGTGGGAGCGGCTGACCGGGGACGAGGCGATCCGCCGTGCGCTGGACGACCTGCTGAAGCTCGAATCCGGCGCGCTACGGCAGAGCCCCGGCTCCATGCCGCTGCTGGCGGAGCTCGCGGCGGCCCGCGCCGCGCCGCCCGTGGATCTGGTCGTGGCGGCAGGCTCCGAGGAGGCGGCCCGGCCCCTGCTCGCGGTGGCCCGCGGGGTCCCCGCGGCCCACGCCCTCGTCCTGCCCCTTTTGGCCGACAGGGTTTCCGCGGAGCAGGCAGGCCGGTACGCCCTCTTCGCGGGGCGGCGCACCGAACGCGGCTCGCGGGCCTACCTCTGCGTGGGCGGAGCCTGCCGGCTTCCCGTGGAGAGCCCCGCCCAGCTCGAGGAGCTCTTCCGGGCCGACCTCGGGGACCGAGGGAGCGGGCCGGAGAATTGACGGGC
Organism: Acidobacteriota bacterium; assembly: GCA_021814355.1. Lineage (GTDB taxonomy): Bacteria > Acidobacteriota > UBA4820 > UBA4820 > DSQY01 > JAEMPZ01. Next base: position 6,747 of record JAKAIJ010000049.1, on the reverse strand, counting down.
CGGCCCGGCGGCCCTTCGCAGGACCTACGCCTGCCGCTCGAGATAGTTCTGAAGCCCCATCTGCCGGATGAGCTCCTGCTGGGACTCGGCCCAGTCCACGTGGCGCTCCTCGTCGGCGAGGATTTTCTCGAGGAGCTGTTTGCTGCCGGAGTCCTCCTCGCGGGCGCAGAGGGCGATGGCCCCGTTGTACTGCTTCACGGCGTCGTGCTCGGCGCCACCGCCCAGGGCGATCATCTCCGGGACGGTCTTGCCCACCTTGATGGGATTGAGCTTGTAGACGTTGGGATGGCCCTCCAGAAAGAGGACGCGCCGGATGAGCCATTCGGCGTGGTGCATCTCGTCCACGGCCTGCTTCTCGATGGCCTCATGGAGCTTCTCGAAGCCCCAATCGGCGCACATCTCGGAGTGGACCATGTACTGGTTGATTGCGGAAAGTTCCTCGGTGAGCAGGGTGTTGAGCGCCTTGAGGACCTTCGCGTTCCCTTTCATCTTCTCCTCCCGACCCCCATCGGGGGCGCTGGCGTGGCGGCGGTGGGGTACCGCTTCCCATTTTTCATCCCTGGGGAAAACCCTGTCAAGGCGCCCCGCCCGCTGGGGTAAAATCGGGGCGGGAGGCGCCATGGCCGAATCCTTCCGCTCCCGCCGCCTGCGGTGGAAAATCAACTGGTACCCCTGCTACCGGGGGTCCGGCGGACGCGTCACCTTCATCTCGTCCGACCTGCGCGAGTGGCGCGTGGAGCTGCCCCTGAATCGGCGCACTCGCAACATCTGGGGCACGATCTTCGGCGGGAGCCTCTACGCCTCGGTGGACCCGATGTACGGGGTGATGCTCTCCTCCCTGCTGGGGCCCGACTTCGTGGTCTGGGTGAAGGGCGCCCAGATCCGGTTCCGGAAGCCCGGCCGGGAGACCCTCCGCGCCCGGTTCTCCCTTTCCGAGGAGACGCTGGCGGAGCTCCGCGCGGAACTGGCCGAGAACCCCTCCGCGGAGCGCACCTTCCTCGTCGAGCTCAAGGATTCGGGGGGGGAGGTCTGCGCCAGCGTGGAGGCCACCTACCACGTAGGGCGGCGGACCGTGGAGCCAGCGGGGACGCTGTAAAGGACGAAAGAGGAGGGACGCCGGGGAAGGCCATCGCGCTTGGCCTCCCCCCCCGCATCCAGCGCGCAGGGATTTGCGGCGCGCTGTATAATAGGTTCCCCGGAAGGAGGACCCGATGAACAAACGGCTCTGGATCGCGCTCGCGGCGGCGACCGCCCTGCTGGTCCTGGGCCTGGCCTGTGACCGGCTCCTGGGGACGAAGATCAAGGACATCCAGGCGGATCCCCGCAAGTACGAGGGGAGGCGGGTGACTGTCTCGGGCACCGTGGTGGACACCGTGAACCTCCTCGTCTACAAAGCCTTCGTCCTAGACGATGGGACGGGTCAGATCCGCGTGGTGACGGACCGGATCCTTCCCCGGAAGGGCCAGCGGACCACCGTGAGGGGCACGGTCAAGCAGGGCTTCGGGGAGTCGGTCGTCATCGTGGAAGAGGGGAGCGCCGCGGCCAAGCAGGGTGGCTGACCCCGCACGCCGGACCATCTTCGGCGCCGGGCTTCGCGGGGCGGGCCCCTCGCCTCGCGGCGCAGCCCTGCGGGCGCTTCCTCTTCGGTCGCGTTCTCGGGGCGCCCCTACGGCGTTTCCCGCCCTTCGATCCCCCTGCTCTTCTTCGCGGGCAGCCCCCAACGCAAAGCGGGACGCTTTCGCGTCCCGCTTGCGTTTGGTAGCCCGTAGGGGAATCGAACGCAAGCTTTCCTAGAAGCCTCGCGCCCAGAGGGCGCTGCGTTTCAAGGAAACCTAGCGTTCCCGGGGCGGGTCCCCTTCCTTGTTTTCTACGGCGTGGCGCAAAGCAGTTTGCGCCTCCGCCTTGAAAACTACGGACCCTCCCCCGCCCTTCGATTCCCCTGCTCCTCTTCGCGGGCAGCCCCCAACGCAAAGCGGGACGCTCTCGCGTCCCGCTTGCGTTTGGTAGCCCGTAGGGGAATCGAACCCCTGTTACCGACGTGAGAGGCCGGTGTCCTAACCGCTGAACGAACGGGCCACATTCTGGCTGGGGAGGGAGGACTCGAACCCCCAACATCCTGGTCCAGAGCCAGGCGTTCCACCAGTTGAACTACTCCCCAACCGGGAGAAATATTCTAACGATTTCAGCCTTTGCTGTCAAGCGTTGTGGAACCTGAACCCCTCGGGTGGCGCGGCTCCCGGGGAGTCCGGATCTCGAAATCTCGAGGACGAACCGGCGCCGCGAAGGCGGCCGTTTGTCCCCCTTCCACCGCGTGGCCCATGCGAGTTTCTCAGCCGCCTGCTAGTTCCTCGTTCACCTTCCGGAGGCGCTGGCTGAGGGTGCGCACGAAGACCCGGTAGAGCTTGACCGCTAGCCGGGGGTCGCCGCCCAGAAGGCCCTCCATGGCGATCCGGTCAAGGCTGAAGACGAGGCTTGGCTCGAGGGCGATGACGTTGGCGGAGGTGGGGGCGTCGTCCAGGAGACTCATCTCGCCGAAGTGCTCGCCGGGAACGAGGACCGCAAGGATCTCCTCCGTTTCGTTCTCGCCCCGGACCACCTTGACGACTCCCTCCAGAAGGACGTGGACGGCCTGCCCGGATTCGCCTGCCCGGATGAGGCAGCTCTCCTTGGGCGCCTCGCGTACCTGGCCCGCGGCCATGATCAGGCGCAGTTCGGCGAGGGTGAGCTCCTGGAAGAGTACCGCATCGGGGAGGGTCTCCAGACCCCGGACCCGCTGGATGGGCTCGGCGCCGCCCGCGGAGAGGGGGGCGGCCTGGGCGGCGGGCGCCGGGGCGGGTACGGCGGCTGCGGGTGCGGGCGCCGCAGGCTTGGCGAGGAGTTCTTCGCACTCCTGGAGCAGGGCCCGCGTCTCCCGGTAGCCTAGGTTGGAGGCCGCGACGGCCCGCAGCAGGTCGCGCGCCTCGGCTACCGCGGAGCGCTCCATCAGGATGAGGGCCAGGTGGTAGTGGAGCGGGAGCGTCTCTTCCGTGAGCCCGGCCTTGCGAATGACCGTCTTATAGCGCTCCACCGCCAGGTCCACGTAGCCCTTCTCCTTGAGGATGCGGGCCACGTGGTCCACGGCGCTCAGGAAGTGGGGGTCCGTGTCGGGGACGCGCTGGAAAAGTTCCACGGCCCGGTCCAGGTGGCCCAGCGCGAGCATGATCTCGCCCGCCTCGAAGCAGTCGCCGGCGCGCTCCAGGTTCTGGGCGGCGTGCTCCTGCTCGCCGAGCTTCTTCCAGAGGGCCGCGGCGTGGAGGTGGCGTCCGCACTTCTCGTAGGCCCGGGCCGCCTCGCGGCCCATCCCCGCCTGGACGTAGCATTCGGCGGCGGCCGCCGCGTCGCCACCGGCGTCGTAGGCGCGGGCCGCCTTGCCCTGGTCGCCCACCGCCAGGAAAGCCTCTCCCGCCCGGTCGAAGTCCTTGGCGAAATAGAACATTTCGGCCACCTGGCGCAGCTTCTCGGGGCCCTCCCGCCGGGCCGCCTCGAAGACCTCCCACCCCACGTTGCCCTGGCAGGAGGCGTAGAGGCGCGCCGCGCCGGGCAGGTCCCCCGCGCGGAGGTAGGTCATGAGCGCCTCGTTCACCTGCTGCATCTGCATGTAGATCTGGGCGGCTTTCTCGAACTGCTTCACCCGTTCGAGGATCTGGGCCATGCGGGTCATCTCCTCGGGGCTCTTGGGCGTGGCCGCCTTCCCCTCGCCCATCACCTGCTCGTAGGCCAGGGCCGAGCGCATGGGGTCGCCCAGCGTGTCGTAGAGCTCGCCGGCCTTCAGATACTCGTGGCCGAGCATGTACATGCGGGCGGCTTCCTCCAGCTTGCCCGCGGCCTCGTAGGCGGCGCCGGCCTTACCCACCTCCCGGGCCTGGGTGTAGGCCTTCGCGGCCAGAAGGTGCTCGGAGGCGCGGCTGTAGAGTTCGCCGGCGGCGGCGTAGGCCCCGGCCCGCAGGGCGCACTCGGCGGCCTTGCGGTTCTGGCCCGCCTGCTGGAACGCCGTCGCCGCGCGCCGCTCGTCGCCGAGCCGCACGTAAAGAAAGGCGGCCTTCTCAAACTCCTTGGCCTCGGCCAGGCGCGCCGCCTGGGCCTCCACCTGGGCCCTGATCTCCGGGGTCATGGACAGGTCGGCCATCTCTTCCTCCTGGGCGGCTTCCCTACAGAATACCGCAGCTGGCTCAACGGAGCGCCAGCGCCCGGCCCTCGGCATGGGGAGGCGGGGCGAGCCCCAGCAGGGCGCAGACCGTGGGCGCCACGTCCACCGTCCTCGCCTCCCCGAGCGACCTGCCCCGGGCCACGCCCGCGCCCCAGGCGTAGAAGATCCCCGCCATGTCGGGGCAGGTCTCGGGGTCGTAACCGTGCATCCCCCTGGGCGCGGGCCGGTCCTCCCCCCGGGACCACCGGGCAAAGGAGGCGAAGGTCACGCCGGGCGGAGCCAGCAGGACCAGGTCGCCCGTACGTTGTCCGGCGTAGCGCAGCCGGTCGGGCAACCGGCCCCGCCGCCAGAGCTGCACCCCCGGCGCCGCGGCCGCGAGACCCTTCGCCACCGCCCCCTCCTGCGCCGCGCCCTTGCAGTAAACGTTGCACACCGGTCCGGAGACGGCGACGAACGGGTAATAACCGCTTTTGGGGACGAGGGGGAGCAGATCCAGAACCCGCGTCACCGGCGCCATTCCGTGGTCGCTCGCCAAGAGCAGGGTCGTGCGGGAGGCGCGCCCCTCCCCGGAGAGAAAATCGAGCAGACGTCCCAGGAGGCGGTCCGCCGCTCCCATGGCGCGGTGGACCTTCTCGCCTTCGGGGCCCTCGGCGTGGCCCTCCGCGTCGGCGCCGCTTGTCCAGGCCATCACCAGCGAGGGGCGCTCGGCCTCCGGGAGAGAGAGGAGGGTTTCGATCCAGAGCTCCCGCTGCTCGTCCGAGCCGGCGTCGGAGAGGGCGCGGTAGTAGCGCGGCCGGACCCCCTCCCAGGGGCCCGCGGAACAGGGCCACGCGGCCACCGCGGCAGAGAGGGAGGCGCGGGTGGCCAGCACCCACAGGGGCGGCTCCAGGAGCCAAGCGGCCTCCCTCTCCTCCGAAAAGCGCCGGCCGGTCTCGCGGTCCAGAAAGCCATTGGCGGCG
>JAKAIJ010000049.1:0-1592 GCA_021814355.1 Acidobacteriota bacterium | reverse complement strand
CGCGCGGCGGTGCAGCCCGTGGCGAGCGCCGCGTGGCTCGGGAAGGTGAGCGGGGGGAAGGCCGGCCGGAGCCGCGAGGCGCGGGCGCCTTCCCGTGCCATCCTGGCGAAGTGGGGCAGTCGGTCCCGCAGGGGATAGTCCCACCGCACGCCGTCCATGGTGATTAGGACCACCGTGCGCTTTCCAGCGCCGTGCGCGGGGTCGGGGGCCCGCGCGGCCGAAGCCAGCAGGAGGGCCGGCAGAAGAAAACCGAGCAGGAGCGGCGTTCGCCCCCTCACGGCTCTGCCCTCGGGGCTCCGGCACGGACGGCCTTCAACGCGAAGGCCAGCTCCTCGTCGCGGTTCCCGAGGAGGCCGTCCACTTTGGCGCACCGCGTGGCCAGGAGCGCCTCGGCGAAGGCCGCGGAGGGCTCCACCCCGGACCCCTTCAGCTCTTCTCCGGAGATTTCGAGCGCCACGAAGCGGTCGCGGGTCACGAAGTCCCGCACGAGGGCCTGCTCCTCGGCCCGGTCCAGCTGGGCCAGGAGGTAGAGCACCCAGAGCAAGGGCTGGCCCTGGAGAAGGCGGTAGACCGCCCCCGGGCTCTTCTTGCCCGCGGCGAGCTGTTGGCGCGCCCGCCAGGTGAGGGGGCGGTAGTGGCCGAGCATCTCCTTGAGAGCCCGCGGAAAGGGCGGCCGCGCACGGAAGGCCTCGAGCTGTTCCTTGGTGAGGCGCTCGGCAAGGGCCAGGATGAAGAGGGAGGGGCGATCCACCGGCTCCTTCGGGAAGTGGAGCTCGAAGAAGTCGAGCACCTTCTGGACCCGCCCCAGCCGCTCGAGGACCTTGGGGGTGAGCCTGAGCGAGGGCCAAAACTCCGCCAGCAGGCCGTACTGCTCCAGCAGTCGAAGCCCCTCCACGGGGCTGGGGCAGGAGAGAATCTGGACCACCTCCGAGAGGACCCGCTTGGGGGAGAGGTTCCTGAAGACTCCCTGCTTGAGGGCCGCGGTGATGAGCCCCACCGTCTCGGGGGGCAGGGTGAACCCGAGGGTCACCGCGAACCTCACGGCACGGAAGGCCCGGGTGGGATCCTCCACGAAGGAGAGGCCGTGCAGAACCCGGATCTTGCCCCCCTTCAGGTCGCGCACGCCGCCGAAGAGGTCGAGCACCTCGCCGAACCGGTCGGGCGAGAGGGTGAGGGCCAGCGTGTTGAGGGTGAAGTCGCGGCGGTAGAGGTCCTGGGAGAGCGCCGCGTGGGCCACCGTGGGGAGGGCCGCGGGTGCCTCGTAGTACTCGGCGCGGGCCGTGGCGAAGTCCCACCGGCGGCCGTCGGGGCGCACCCAGACGGCGGTGCCGAACTCCCGGTGGGCGCGAATACGGCCCTTCTCGCGGGCGGCCCAGGCCTCGGCCAGGGCCGCGGCGTCGCCCTCCACCACGAAATCCACGTCCTTCACGGGGCGCCGCAGCAGCAGGTCCCGGACGGCGCCGCCCACGAGCAGCACGGGGCTCCCCAGGGCGTCGCCCAGCGCGCCCAGCTCCCGCAGGCGCGCGAGCTCCTCCGGCGGGAAGGCGGAGGTCATGAGCCGCTGGACCTCGATCCTGGAGCGGCGGCCCCCG
>JAKAIJ010000048.1 GCA_021814355.1 Acidobacteriota bacterium | reverse complement strand
GGCGGGCGGCGCTGGAGCGGGGCGGCCCGCGGGCGGGGCGGCGGCCGGGCGGCCCAGCTCCGGGGCGTACGTCGCCGCGGTCTCCACCCGGTCCCCCGCCAGCGCCCACGTGTGGGTGGCGAGGGCCGCGAGGAACTCCCGGTCGTGGCTCACCAGGACGAGGGTCCCCCGGTAGTCCGCGAGGGCGTCGCGCACCGTCTCGAGGGACTGCTTGTCCAGGTGGTTGGTGGGCTCGTCCAGGAAGAGGACGTTGGCCTTCGCGAGCAGCACCGCCAGGAGGTGCAGCCGGGCCCGCTCGCCCCCCGAGAGGCTCGCCACCCGCTGGTCCGCGCGGGTCCCGCCGAACCCGAAGGCGCCCAGGTGGCTCATGACGTCCTCCCGGGTGGCGTCGGGCAGGAGCCGCGCGATGGCGGAGAAGAGCGTCTCCTCCTCGGGGAGGAACCGCTGGTGCTGGTCGTAGCGAGCCAGCGCCACGTTGGTTCCCCAGCGCACGGTCCCCGCGGCGCACCGGAGCTCGCCGCAGAGGGCCCTCAGGAGCGTCGTCTTCCCCGCCCCGTTGGGCCCCACGAGTGCCACGCGGTGGCCGCGGACCAAGTCCAGCCGGGGACAGAGGAGCGAGCGGGTCCCCACGGGCACCACGAGGTCCCGCACGCGGAGGACGTCCTCGCCCGGGAGCTGGTCGAAGCGCAGCCGCATGCGGAACCCCGGCGGCGGCTTCCAGGGGGCCTCGATGCGCTCGAGCCGCGAGAGGACCTTCTCGCGCCCCCGCGCCTGCTTGCTGCGCTGCCCCGCCTTGTAGCGGCGGATGAACTCCCGGGTCCTGGCGATGTAGGCCTGCTGCTGCTCGTAGGACCGCTCGCGGGTCTTCTGCATCTCCTCGAGCTGGGTTTCGAAGGAGGCGAAATCCCCGCGGAAGGCGTGGATCTTCCCGTCCATGAGGGCCGCCACGTGGTCCACCGCCCCCTCGAGGAGCTCCGCGTCGTGGGTGATCACCACGAAGGTCTTCCCGGCGGACTTCAGGAAGCCGGCCAGGAACTCCCGCTGGGCGGCGTCCAGGTGGTTGCCCGGCTCGTCGAGCAGCAGGAGGTCCGAGGGCTCGAGGACCGCGCGGGCCAGCTTGAGCCGCATCTGCTCGCCGCCGGAGAAGCTGGCGCAGGGGCGGTCCCACTCCTGCCTGGGAAAGCCGAGCCCCTCGAGGGCGCGCTCCACGTCCACCGCGTAGGTGTAGGCGCCGTTGTGGTGGAGCCACTCCTGGAGGTGGGCCGCGGCCTCCAGGGTCGCGGGGCTGTGGTCTCCCCCGGCCATGGCGTGGTGGAGCGCGTCCAGCTCCCCCTCCTTCGCGATGACTTCGGCGAAGGCCGTCAGGAGGTAATCCCGCGCCCCCGTCCGCACCGCGGCCAGGTCCTCCTGCGAGACCGCCGCGAGCCTGAGCCCACGGGCCCTGCGGACCTCGCCATCGTCGGCCTCCTCCGCGCCGAGGAGGACCTTGAGGAGGGTGGTCTTGCCCGAGCCGTTGGGGCCCACGAGGGCCCAGCGCTCGCCCTCGTGGACCTGCCAGTCCACCCCCTTGAGGACCTCGCGCTCCCCGAACCGCTTGGTGACACCCGTCAGGCCGACCCGCAAGGGCGCCTCCTCCCAAGCGCGCCATTCTAACCCATGGGGTTCGAAGGGAGAGAGTCAATCTCTGCGGGACCGGAAGGGGAACCCCGCCCGCTCAGGAAGCGCCTCTCATGCCAAGTTGCCGTCATTCGTAGAGTATTCGGCTGGAGGGTGCTTCGCACCTTCCGGGCCTCGCGGCCATCTCGTCGAAGGATGGACTTCGGGCTTGCCGCTGGAAAATCCTTCTCCGAGCCGGCCTCGCGAGTCCCTGCCCTTCGGGCGCTCCAGCCTCCTCCTGCTCCTGCCGCCTCCCCCGCTATCTTATGCGCCGCGAGTCTCGGGCCATTTCCTTCGTCAAGCTTCGCGGGCCAGCGCCTGCGACGTACATCCCAGTACGACTCGGCGCGGCCCGCTCGCTTTCCTCGGATCTGGTCCGATCCGCGCGGAACGCCGCCTTCCCTCGCTTCGCTCGGGAAGGCGATTCCTCCACGACGAAAGTCCAATTGGTATCATAAGAAATCCTGCTTGAACGAGCTGGTTTCTCATGCCGGGGAAGTCTTCTCTGTCTGCCTTTTTTTAGCTGATAGCTGACAGCTGACAGCGGACAGCGGAAAACTTATCAGGCCCAGCCGATCTTGTGGTCGTTCTCGGCGATGACCCGGCCCAGGGAGTAGCAGAAGACGAGCGTCGTGTAGACGTCAACGAGGGCGGCCGCCACGGCCCCGAGGAGCGGGATCGCCGCCGCGAAGTACGCCACGGTGATGTTGAAGATCGAGAGGGCCAGCCAGAGCATGGCGGCGTAGACGTAGGGCAGCCCGATGCGGTAGATGACCCGCAGGATGACCGCGGGGTTCAGGGCGGGAACCATGGTGTCGAAGACCGCGACGATCCCGATGCAGATGGGTAGGTAGAAGAGGTAGAAGAAGAAGAAGAGGAGGAACAGAAATCCCACGGGGCCGAGCGCCAGGCCCGCCACGGCCGGGTTGCCGGTGGCGCCCGTCGCCGCCATCAGCCCCATCATGGGCCCGATGAGGATGCAGGCCACGATGAGAACCGGCAGCAGCGAGATCAGCGAGACTAAGACCACCTTCAGGAAGCCCGTGAGCATGTCGCCGAGGTGGCTCGAGTCGGGCCATTCGGGAAGCTCGTAGGAGCCGTTGGCCACCCCGCGGATGACCTGCAGGTAGACGACCCACTGGAAAACCGAGATGAAGAAGAGGGTGAGCAATCCGAAGGGGGAGGCCCCGGCCACCGCCTTGGCCACCTGGAGCAGGAAGACGAACCCGAGGTAGAGGAGCGCGTAGCCCTTGAGGGGCGCGGCGAAGACCTGTCCCAGATCCATGTAGAAGGGGGTCCAGCGGATGCGTTTGGGCAGGAGCGCCGTGGGGCCCCCGCACGCCCCGCACACGGGGAGGGGCTTCACCTGGCCCTGGAAGGGCTTCTGGACGACGCATTCCTCGCACAGGTGGCGGTTGCACTGTGTGCAGGTCCGCTCGGGGTACCGGTCGGCGTGGGCGTAGCAGCGGTCGAGGCTGCCCAGCTCCACGACCTGCTCGATGGCCGTCCCCTCCTCCCCGCCCGCGGCGGGGGTCGCCCCGGCCGGGGGCCGGGAGGCCGCGGGGGTTCCGCCGCCCGCGCCGAAGAGGGCCGCGATGGGCGCGAAGGCGACGGCGGCCGCCCACTCGCCGCCGACGGGGCGGAGCACGGACTGGGGCTTCACCGCGCCGGTCCCGATCAGCTCGGAGACCTCCTGGAGCGAGAAGGGGCCCGCCGCAGCGGCGCCGGCCTGGAGTTGCCACCGCGTGAAATCCCCGGTGGGGGCCGGCTTGGACTCCTCGATCCTCTCCGCGCTTCCGTCGGGCTTGAGGAGGATGCGGGTCTGGCAGCCGGCGCACTTCCCGCGGGCGCCGGCGGAAGGGAGCTTCTCCTTCGGGAGCCGGAGCTCCTTGCCGCACCGGGGACAAGAGAAGGCGAGAACACCCGGCGGGAGCGCCGACTTCGCGGGGGGGGCCGGCGGCGGCCCCGCGGCGCCGGGCGGCTCCACCACGCGGCCGTCGGGGAAGACGGTGAAGGGCATGACGCAGACCCGGCAGGCGATCTCCGTGCCCGACGGGTCAAAGTCGCTCCTGGGCCTTTCGTGGGGGGTGCCGCAGAAGGGGCAGGCCACCTGGAGGAGATCTCCGGGGACGGGCGGCGGCGCGACGGCCGGGGGGGCGGGCGCGGGGGCGGCGCCTCCGTCGGCCTCTTCGGTGCGGCCGTCCGGAAAAAGGCGGAAGTTCTGGACGCAGGTGCCGCAGGCGGCGATCGTTCCCGCCGGGTCGAGCCCGTCCACGGGCCGCTCCCCCGAGGACCCGCAGTAGGGGCACCGGAACCGCGCCAGCGCCGATGCGCCGGGCTCTCGGGGCGGTGCGGGGGCTGCCGCCGGAGCCGCGGGCGAGAGAGCCCCCTCGACGCGGCCGTCGGGGTAGACCGCGAGGGGCGCGCCGCATCCCCGGCAGGCGCCCTTGACCCCGGCGGCAGGGACGCGGGCGGAGTCTATCTTGTGGGAGAAGGAGCAGGCCGGACAACGGAAGATGAGTTCGCCCATGCGCGTCCCGGGGGCCGAAGGGCGCCCTTGAGCAGGCCGTTGAGAATCCCCCATGGACCGCGAGGGGCTCCTGGATGCCTGTTGGGTTCAGTATATCATCTGCCGCCGCGGGCTTCCAGGGAGGATCGCTCCTTCCAGGCCCACCAGTCGCAGAGCTCGGGCCGGGGCGAGGGCGCGCTCGCCTGGTAGATCGCGCACCGGAAGGCGTAGAGGACGCAAGGGTCCTGCCGCTCCCCGCGCAGATCGCAGAGCCGCCGGTAGAGCGCCTCCGCGTCTCTTCCCTTCAGCCCGCGGGGCGTCCGGATCCCCAGGTCCCAGAGGTCGTTGGCGAGGCTGGGGCCCACGCCGCGAAGGACCGTCATCCCCTGCCAGGGGGGGCGAGGCTGTCTTGCTTTCATGGGCGGCCTCCCCTCCCACCTTCGCACGGCGCCCCGCGCCGACGCAAGCGGTACCGGGGAAGAGACGGGCGTGCCGTGGCGTTCTCGGAAAAGTAAGGAGGACCTCTCATGATCCGTCGAACCGCCTTCGTCGCCGCCGCCTTCTTCGCGGCCCTCGCCGCAACGGCCCAAGCCCCCGGCCCCGAGCTCTTCAAGGTGGATCCCGTCCACTCCCGGGTCGGGTTTCGCATCCGCCACATCGTGGGCAAGGTGTCCGGGACCTTCGCGGAGTTCTCGGGAACCGTCACGGTCCCCGACCGGGCCGCGGCGGAGCTCGCCTCCGCCAGCTTTACGATCAAGGCCGCCTCCATTGACACCGCCAACGGCGACCGCGACAAGCACTTGCGCTCGCCCGATTTCTTCGACGCCGAGAGGTTCCCCGAGATCGCGTTCGCCAGCACCAAGATCGTCGCCAAGGGCGACGGCCGGTACGAGGTGACCGGGAAGTTCACGATGCACGGGGTCACCCGGGAGATCACCCTCCCCGTCGCCTTCAACGGCTTCGCGAAGGACCCGTGGGGCAACGAACGCGCGGGATTCTCCCTCCAGGGGACTCTGAACCGGAAGGACTACGGCATCGTCTGGAACAAGACCCTGGACCAGGGCGGCCTGATGCTGGGCGAGGAGGTCGAGATCACCATTGATCTCGAGACCGTGAAGGCGAAGCCCGGGAAGTGATATCAATTAGACATCCGTTCTGGGGGAATCGCCTTCGCGCGCGGAGCGAGGGAAGGCGGCGTCCCGCGCGGATCGGGCCAGATCCGAGGAAAGCGAGCGGGCCGCGCCGAGTCGTACTGAGATGTACGTCGCAGGCGCTGGCCCGCGAAGTTTGACGAAGGAGATGGTCCGAGACTCGCGGCGCGATGAGATAGGTGGGGGGAGGCGGCAAGAATTAGGAGGAGGCTGGAGCGCCTGAAGGGGCTCGCGAAGCCGGCTCGGAGAAGGATTCTCCAAAGACAAGCCCGAGCCCAAATCCTTCGACGAGACGGCCGCGAGTCCCGGAAGGTGCGAAGCACCCTCCAGCCGAATGTTCTCCGAATGACGACAATTTGGTAAGTTTTTAGCTGTCCGCTATCCGCGAAAGAAAAGACAGACAGAGAAGGCTGCCCCGTCATGAGAAACCAGCGCGTTCAAGCAGGATTTCTTACGACCCGCACGCGTCCCCGCGCGCGGCCCGTCAGGGAACCGCGGCGGCTCGACGGGAGGCGGCTTCGGCTTCGAGCGCCTCGGAGTACTCGGCCTCCAGGGCCTCCACCGTCTCGTGCACCGTGGAGATCCTCTCGGCCCGGTGGGCGTTGGCTCCCGCGAAGGCGAACCCGTGGGTGAACCGCCCCCTCTGCGCGTTCACGAGCGCCAGGGCGATGCAGTAGGGCGCGGTGGTGTAGTCGCAGGTCGCGATGCAGTGGTAGGGGCACTTGAAGGGTTCCTTCTCCCCCGCCTCCATGGCGTCCACGAAGGCGTTCCGGATGGCCCGGCCCGGCAGCCCCACGGGGCTCTTGATGATGGCGATGTCCTTCTCGGCGGCGGCGATGTAGGTCTGCTTGAACGCCTCCGAGGCGTCGCACTCCTCGGTGGTCACGAACCGCGTCGCCATCTGGACCCCCGCCGCTCCCAGCTTCTGGAACCTGAGGATGTCGGCGCCCGACCAGATGCCGCCGGCGGCGATGACGGGGATGGCCTTCTCCGCGCGCTCCTCCCACCGCCGGGCCTCCGCCACCACTTGGGGGATGAGTCTCTCCAGGGCGAAGGCGGGGTCGTCAATCTCCTCGCGGCGGAATCCCAGGTGGCCGCCCGCGAGCGGCCCCTCCACCACGAGCGCGTCGGGGGCGTACTGGAACTTGTCGAGCCAGCGCTTGCACAGGATGCCCGCCGCCCGCGCGGAGGAGACGATGGGGACCAGCTTGGTGCGGGTTTCCTGTCGGCGGTGGCGGGGCATGTCGAGGGGCAGACCCGCCCCGGAGATGATGAGGTCCACCTCCTCCTCGAGGGAGACCTTCACCATCTCGGCGTAGTTGGTCATGGCCACCATGATGTTCACGGCGAGGAGCCCGCGGGTGAGCTGCCGCGCCTTGCGGATCTCCTTGCGCAGGGCCCGCGCGTTGGCCTCCACGAAGTTCGCGTAGACGTCGGGCTCGAGCTGGCCGATGCCCACCGAGGCGATGGTGCCGATTCCCCCCTCCTCCGCCACCGCCGACGAGAGGCCCGAAAGCGAGATGGCGACGCCCATCCCCCCTTGAATGATGGGGAGCGGCGCCGTGAGATCACCGATGGTCAAGGGCTGAAACACGCGCGGTGTCATTCTCGGTCTCCTAGCAGGCTGCTGAAAAACTCCCGTAGGCCGCGTTGTCAGCGCCACGGCTCCGGATGCAAGGCGGCGCGACGCCGGCGATGTCTCTGCGCATCGTCTAGGAGCGGCAACATAGCAGACGGGGCCGTGCCGTGGCAACCCATCCGGGCGCAAGGGATTGGGGGCCATCTGCGTTGTTGCGGCTCGTCGCCGATGGGGTACCGCATCGCCCTCCTCGCCGCGCCTAGCATCTGACCCCCAAGCCTCTTGCGCGCGGCCCATGCGAGTTTCTCAGCCGCCTGCTAGGGCGGGAGCGCCCCCGCCTCATCCCGCCACGTTTCTCAGGTGGAGGGTCTTCTCGTAGATCTTCCCCTCGATGAAGAGGCGGACGAGGTCCAGGTCGAGCATTCCCTCCTTCGCCTCCATCTGGAGGATGTCGAGCGTCTTCTCGACGGGGACGGCCCGCTTGTAGGGCCGGTCGGAGGCGGAGAGGGCGTCGAAGATGTCCGAGACGGACATCATCCGGGGCTGGACGGGAATGAGGGCCGCCGCCACCCCGCGGGGGTACCCGCGGCCGTTGAGCTTCTCGTGGTGGCCGTAGGCGATCTCCGGGACCCCCTTCAGCTCCGGCGTCCAGGGGATCTGGCTCAGGAAATTGAAGGTGTGGGTCACGTGGGACTCGATCTCGAGCCGCTCCTCCTCCGTGAGGGTCCCCTTGCGGATGGAGAGGATGCGGACCTCCTCGGGCTCCAGGAGCGGACGGTCGGCCCCGCGCAGGTCGCTGAAGCTGCTCCGCGCGATCTGCTGGAGGACCGAGAACTCCCCCTCCGGAAGGACCGTGGGCTCGTTGGCCTTGAGGACCACCTCGCGGTAGGCGTCGAGCTCCTGCACGAGCGCCGCGAGCTGGGCCTCCAGCTCGGCGAGCCGCGGGTCGCCGCCCTTCGCCCCTCCCTCGAAGAGCGCCACCTTGCGGTGGAGGATCTCGCGCTCCTTGTACAGCCTGGCCATTTCGAGCCGGGTCAGGACCCGCTCCAGGTCCTGGGGGTAGAGCTTTTTGGCCTTCACCAGGACCTGCTCGCGGACGCCGACCTTGCCGAAGTCGTGGAGGATCGAGGCGTAGCGCAGCTCCTTGAGGTGCTCCCGGCTGAACCGTACGTCGCGGAAAGGCCCGTCGGACGTGCGGTCCACCAGCTCGGCGAGGCCCACCGTGAGAATGGCGACCCGGGAGGAGTGACCCGAAGTGGTGGGGTCGCGCTGCTCGATGGCGGTCACCGAAGCCTTTACGAATCCCTCGAAGAGGGCCTGGATGTTCTGGATGAGCGTGGCGTTGTCAATGGCTACCGCCGCCATGCTCGCCACCGCCCGCAGGAGCTCCGTGAGGTGGCCGTCGAACCCCACCACGTGCGCGTCCGCGGCCTCCCGGCTGGTGATTCGTGCGGTGGCGTCCCGCTTGCGGTTGATGAGCTGGATGACCCCCGTGATCTCCCCCCGGTGGTTGCTCATGGGCAGAACCAGCATGGACCGGGTCACGTACCCCACCTTCTCGTCGAAGACCCGGTTGAAGTGGTAGGGCGCCGTGGGCGGGAGGCGGTAGGCGTCCTCGAGGTTGAGGATCTCCCCGGTCAGGGCGACGTAGCCGGCGAGGCTCCGCTTGTCGAGCGGCATCTCCGAAGCTTTGAAGGGGACGTGGACCGAATCGTTCTGGGCGAGGACGAACCGGAGGCACTCCTTAGGCTCGCGCTCCACCAGGTAGAGGCTTCCGGCGTCGCAGTCGGCGAGGTCGCGGGCCTTGGTGAGGATGAGGCCGAGGAGGGCCTGGTGGTCCCGCTCCGTGGAGAGCGCGAGGCTCACCTCGGTGAGGTGCTTCAAGGCTTCGGCCACCGGCGCTTCCGAAGCCCTGGGTCCTTTGGGGTCCATGCCGCTCCTCCCGGGCGCCGGGGCACCCTCTCCGAGCGGTTATTGTATACCCGCGGGCGGACCGCTGGGAATCCCGGAGGGTTCCGCTTGGGGTTCCCCGCCGCCTGCTAGGATTCGCCGAGGTAGGCCCGGCGCACCTCGTCGTTGGCGAGCAGCTCCGCGGGCGCGCCGTGGAGGGCGATCCGGCCCGCCTGGAGAACGTACCCGTCGTCGGCCATCGAGAGGGCCTGGTGGACGTTCTGCTCCACGAGCAGAAGCGTCACGCCCTCCGCGTGGATGGCCCGGAGGATCTCGAAGATCTGGGCCACCAGCGTCGGGGCGAGGCCCAGGGAGGGCTCGTCGAGCAGCAGGAGGCGTGGGCGCGCCATGAGGGCCCGGCCGATGGCGAGCATCTGCTGCTCCCCGCCCGAGAGGGTTCCCGCTCGCTGGCTCCGGCGCTCCGCCAGAACCGGAAAGAGCGAGAAGACGTGGTCCGCGTCGCGGGCCGCGTCCCGGCGGCCGCGCAGGAAGGCGCCCATCAGCAGGTTCTCGTGGACGCTCATGCGGGCGAAGACCCGGCGTCCCTCGGGCACCTGGACCACCCCCCGCGCCACGATCTCGTGGGGGGGAAGCCCCGCCAGGTCCTCGCCCTCGAAGAGAATCCGCCCCCCCGTCACGCGGCGCAGGCCGCTAAGGGCCATGAGGGTGGTGCTCTTCCCGGCTCCGTTGGCCCCCACGAGGGTGACCACCTTCCCCTCGGGGACCTCGAGGGTGATCCCCTGGAGGACCTCCAGCCGGCCGTAGGCGACCCGCAGCCCCTCCACCTTAAGCACCGGAGGCCTCCTTCCCCAGGTAGGCCTCGACGACCCTTGGGTCCGCCTGGATCTCGGCGGGGCGGCCCTCGGCGATCTTCACGCCGTGGTCGAGGACCGCCACGCGGTCGGAGATGCCCATGACCAGGCGCATGTGGTGCTCGATGAGCAGGACCGTCACCCCCGACTCCCGCACCCGGGCGATGAGCTCCATGAGGGCGCCGGTCTCGCTGGGGTTCATGCCGGCCGCCGGCTCGTCCAGGCAGAGCATGCGGGGCTCCGTGGCGAGGGCGCGGGCGATCTCCAGCCTCCGCTGGTCCCCGTAGGGCAGGTCGCCGGCCCGGTGGCGCTCCCGGCCCGAGAGCCCAACGAACGCGAGCAGTTCGCGGGACTTCCCGCGGATGGCGCGCTCCTCGCCGGAGCAGCCGGGAAGCTTCAGCAGACAGCCGAGCACCCCCGTCCGGGTGCGGCAGTGCCGGCCCACCATCACGTTTTCGATGGCCGACATGGCGGAGAAGAGGCGGATGTTCTGGAACGTCCGGACCAGCCCCAGCGCGGTCACCGCGTGGGGGGGAAGGCCGTTGAGCCGGCGGCCGGCGAAGAGGACCTCGCCCCCCGTGGGGAGATAGTGGCCGGTGACGCAGTTGAAGATCGTGGTCTTGCCCGCGCCGTTGGGACCGATGAGGGAGACGATCTCGCCTTCCCTCACCGCGAGGTCGAAGCCCTCCAGAGCCCGCAGGCCCAGGAAGCGCATCGAGAGGCCGCGCAGCGCGAGGACCTCAGCCACGGCGGCCCTCCTCCACCTCGTGGTAGCGGTGGATCTCCGGCCACAGCCCGCTCGGGCGATACCGCATCATGAGCACCATGGCCGCCCCGAAGGCGAGGAGGCGGTACTGGTCCACCCCGCGCAGAACCTCCGGGAGGAAAGAGAGCAGGAGCGCTCCCAGCACCGCCCCGGGGACCGATCCCATCCCCCCCAGGACGACCATGCAGAGGACCATGACCGACTCGAGGAAGTTGAAGGACTCGGGGCTGACGAAGAGCTGCTTGCCCGCGAAGAAGACGCCCGCCACGCCCCCCCAGAAGGCCGCCATGGCGAAGGCGAGGAGCTTGAGCCTCAGGGTGGGCAGGCCCATGGCCTCCGCCGCGGTCTCGTCCTCCCGCATGGCGACCCAGGCGCGGCCGATGCGGCTCCGGTCGAGCCGCCGCAGGAGGAAGGCGCTCGCGGCCACGAAGGCAAGGGCGAGCAGAAAATAGTGGCGCGGATGGACGAAGGGATGGCCGAAGAGGGAGGGCGGGGCGATGCCCAGGATGCCGTTGGGGCCGTTGGTCACCGTGTCCCAGTTGTTGAGGGTGATCCGGGTGATCTCCCCGAAGCCGAGGGTCACGATGGCCAGGTAGTCCCCCCTCAGCCGCAGCGTGGGCAGCCCGAGCAGCAGCCCGAAGAGGGCCGCCAGGGCGCCGCCCACGGGGAGGCAAACCCAGAAGCCGAGGTGGAACTGGGTGTTCAGAAGGGCGTAGGTATATGCGCCCACGGCGTAGAAGGCCGCGAACCCGAGCACCAGCAGCCCCGCCATGCCCACCACGACGTTGAGCCCCAGCGCGAGCAGGGCGTAGATGCCCGCGGTGGTCGCCACGTCGAGGGTGTAGGGGTCCAGGGCGAAGGAGAGGGCG
Organism: Acidobacteriota bacterium; assembly: GCA_021814355.1. GTDB lineage: Bacteria > Acidobacteriota > UBA4820 > UBA4820 > DSQY01 > JAEMPZ01. Next base: position 2,047 of record JAKAIJ010000048.1, on the reverse strand, counting down.
GCCAGGGCGCCCACGAAGAGCCAGGGGACGGCGGCGCGGACCCAGGGCGGGGGTTCCGGGAGGACCCCGCGCATTCGCTCGACGGCGCGGCCCGCGCCCCGGACGGGATGCCACCTCTCGGGGAGCCTGGCGAGGGCGATCAGGCGCAACGCGACCACGCCGGCGGCCACCGCCGCGGCCCGGCGGGGCCCCATGAGCGGCAGCGCCATGAGCCCGAAGAGGAGCCCGGCGCCGGGGACCGCGAACCGCGGGTCCCCGGCCCAGGACCGGAACCGCCGCCTCAGCGCGCCCACGTCACACCTTCTCCGGGAGCCGGGCGCCAAGGAGCCCCGCCGGACGGACGATCAGGACAACCACGAGGATCGCAAAGGCCACCACGTCCTTGTACTCGCCGCCGATGTAGCCCGCCGCGAGGCTCTCCACCACGCCGAGCAACAGACCGCCCAGCATGGCGCCTGGGATGTTCCCGATGCCCCCGAGGACGGCGGCCACGAAGGCCTTCAGCCCTGCGATGTAGCCCACCAGGTAGTTTACCTTGCCGTAGTAAAGGGCAATGAGAAACCCCGCCACGGCGGCCATCGCGGAGCCGATCAGGAACGTGAGCGAGACGACCCCGTGAACGGGGACGCCCACCAGGGAAGCCATCACCGGGTCCTGGGCCATGCAGCGCATGGCCCGGCCCATGCGGGTCCGGCGGACGAACTGGTCGAGGGCCACCATCAGGCAGGCCGCCACCGCGAGGATCGCCGTCTGGATGTAGGAGACCTTCACGGCGCCCGCGGAGAAGCCGCCCGAGGAGATCTCCACCGGGAAGATCTTGTCCTTGGCCCCCTGGCTGAGCAGGACGAACTGCTGGAAGAAGATGGACATCCCCAGCGCGGAGATGAGCGGCGCGAGGCGCGACGAGCCGCGCAGCGGCCGGTAGGCGAGGCGCTCCGTGGCGGCCCCGTAGAGGCTCGTGAGGGCCGCGGCGGCAAGAAGGGCCGCTCCCAGGGCCGGAAGGAGCGGCACTCCGAGGGCCAGGAGCCCCGCCACCGCGAGGGTCCCGATGTAGGCCCCGATCATGTAGATCTCGCCGTGTGCGAAGTTGATGAGCTCGATGATGCCGTAGACCATGGTGTAGCCCAACGCGATGAGGGCGTAGACCGACCCCACCGCCAGGCCGTTCACCACCTGCTGCGCGAACTGCGCGCCGCCGACGCTCATGGCCCCTGGAGCTGGACGAGCTTGCCCGACTCCACCCGCCAGACCACGTAGGGCGACTCCAGCACGTCGCCCTTGTCGTCGAAGCGGAGGGGCCCGAAGACCGTGTCGAAGGCCATGGCGTGCAGGAGCCGCGCCGCCCGGGCGCCGTCCAGCGCCCCGGCCTTGGCGAGACCCTGGAGCCCGATGTTCATGGCCTCGTAGGAGTAGAGCGAGTAGGGACCCACCTCGCCGTACCGGGCCCGGTACTTCTCGAGGACGGGCCGGGCGGTGGGGATCTTCTCCTGGTCCGGCATGAAGGTGAGGAGGGACCCCTCCGCGCTGGCCGCCCCCGCAATGCGGACGAACTCGGGGTCGTAGGTTCCGTCTCCCGCCATGAGGACCGCCTTGAGCCCCAGCTGGCGCATCTGCCGGACCAGCAGTCCCGCCTGCGGGTAGAGGCCGCCGAAGTAGAGCAGGTCGGGGTCGAGTCCCTTGAGGGTCGTGAGGACCGCGCTGTAGTCCTGGTCCTCCTTCACGATGGCCCCGTAGTAGCCCGCTTTTCGGCCGGAGTCCCGCTCGTAGTTTTTCAGAAACTCGTCGGCGAGCCCCTGGCCGTAGGTGGTCTTGTCGTGAAGGACCGCCACCCGGGCCCCGGGCATGTGCCGGACGACGTACCGGGCGCCCACCATTCCCTGCTGGTCGTCCCGCCCGCAGACCCGGAAGACCGTGGGGTAGCGCCGATCGGTGACGCGCGGGTTGGTGGAGGCGGGCGTGAGCATCACCATCTGCCTCAGGTTGTAGATCTCGCTCGCGGGGATGGTGCAGGAGGAGTTATAGTGCCCCACCACGAGCACCACGCCGC
>JAKAIJ010000047.1 GCA_021814355.1 Acidobacteriota bacterium | reverse complement strand
GCGCGGGACCGGCGCGTCGTGGCCTCCTTCGAGCGGCTCGACCTGGAGGGGATCGTCGCGCTCAAGCCCGACGCCTGCTTCACCACGACCGGCGTACAGGACGGCGAGGCCCTCGGGACCCTGCGGCGGCTGGGCTGCCTCGTGCGCGTGTACGACGTCCCCGACCTCGCGCACCTGACGCGCTGCATGCGGGACGCGGGCGCCAAAACGGGCCACGCGGAGACGGGGGAGGCCGCCGCCCGGGGGTTTGAGGAGCGGGTCCGCCGGGCCGCGCCGCCGCCGGGGGAACCGCCGGTGCCGGCCGTCGTCGTGGTGGGGCTGGACCCGCTGGTCGTGGCGGGCCGCGCCTCCTTCCTCGCCGACGTGCTGCGCGCGGCGGGCTTCTCCAACGCTCTGCAATCGGCGGGGGAGTCCTATCCGGTCGTCTCGCTCGAATCCCTGGCGGCCTGCCATCCCCGCGTCGTCGTCTTTCCGGGAGGCGAGATCCCCCGGGAGGAGGCCGGGGCGCTCCTGACCCGCCTGAACCGCCTGCTCGCGGCGCCCGCCCGCCGGGTGGAGGTCCCCGCGGACCTCCTGGTGAGGCCGGGGCCGCGGACCGCCGACGCCGTGGAGATCCTGGCCCGGGCCCGCGGAGGCGGCTCGTGAGCGGACGGGAGCGCTGGGCGCTCGGCGCCGGGCTGGGGGCCCTGCTGGCGGGGCTTGCGGCGGCCCTCCTGCTGGGGGCGCCCCTGGATGGATTCGCGGCGTCCGAACGGGTGCGGCTCCTGCTCGAGATCCGGCTCCCCGAAGCCCTCGCGGCGGCCGCCGTGGGGGGGGCGCTGGGGCTCGCGGGACTCCTCTTCCAGCTCGCGCTGCGCAACGACCTGGCGGACCCCTACGTCATGGGGGTCGCGGGCGGCGCCGCGTTCGGCGCCTCGGCCGCCCTCCTGGTGCTCGGGGCCGCACCCGCCGCGCTGAGCCTCCCGACCCGCGGCTTGGCCGCCTTCGGCGCGGGGCTGCTGACGCTGGCGCTGCTGCGGCGCGTGGCCGGCGGACGCGTGCTCGCCCTGCTCCTGGGCGGCGTGGTCGCCAATACGGCCTTCGCCGCCGGCGCGCGGGCCCTCGCCGCGGCGCTCTCCCCGGGGCAGCTGACCCAGGTGAGCGCGCTGCTCGTCGGATTCATCCCTACCCCGCCCCTCCAGGAGCCCCTGGTCGCGCTCGCCGTGGGTCTCGCGGCCGTGGCGTGGGCGCTGGCGCGGGGCCGGGGGCTCGACCTCCTCCTCTTGGCCGACGATGAAGCCGCCTCCCTCGGCGTGGACGTAGGACGGGCCCGGGAACGCGTCCTGCTGGCGGGCACGCTCCTTGCGGCCACCGCCGTCACCCTCGCCGGGATGGTGGGGTTCGTGGGTCTCCTCGTGCCCCACGCGGCGCGCGCCCTGGCCGGCCACCGCCACCGGAGCCTGGCGCCGCTCTCGTTCCTCCTGGGGGCGGCGGTCCTCTTGGTCGCCCACGGCGTTTCCAAGGCCCTGGCCCCGGTGGTCCTGCTGCCGGTGGGGGCCTACACGAGCCTGCTCGGGGCTCCGGCGTTCCTCGCGCTGATGCTCCGCGGGGGGCGGGGGGTGCGGGGATGATCCGGTTCGAGGGCGTCGGCTTCGCCCACCCGGAGGGTCCGCGGCTCTTCGAGGGGTTGGACGCGCGCTTTCCGGAGGGAAGGGTGTCGGCGGTGGCCGGCCCCAACGGGACCGGAAAGTCCACCCTCCTGCGGCTCGCGGCGGGGCTCCTGACGCCCGCCGAAGGGTGCGCCCGGGTCTCGGGCCTCGACATGGGCCGGGCGCACCCCCTCGACCGCGCCAAGCGGGCGGCCTACGTCCCACAGAAATCTCTCTTGCCCTCCGACTGGCCCGTGGGCGACGCGGTGGCCCTCGGGGACTTTCCCCACCAGGAGCGCCCCCCGGCGCCGCGGCCCTTGGCCGTGCGGCTCGCGGAGGCCCGCGCGGCCTTCGCGCTGGAGCCGCTCTGGGACCGCCCCGTGGCGAGCCTGAGCGGGGGAGAGGCCCAGCGGGTCGTGCTCGCCAGGGCCCTCGTCCAGGACGCACCCGCGCTCCTCCTGGACGAGCCCGCGAGCCACCTGGACCTGCGCCGCCAGGTCCTGCTCCACCACGCCCTCGAGCGGCTCGCCGCGGAAGGGCGCGCGGTCCTTCTGGCCACGCACGACGTCAACCTGCCCCGCCTCTGGGGCTTCGACCTCTTCCTCCTGGACCGCCGGGGCCGGCTCCGCCCCTTCCCGCCGTCGGAGCCGGAGCAGCGGCGGCTCCTGGAGGAGGTCTACGAGACCCCCCTCGTCCCCACGCCGCTGGGAGGGGTCACCTGCTGGTTCCCCGACGTGGAGGCGGGCAGGGTGCCCGCCCCGCCGCGACAAATCCGTCCTTGAGGAGGTTTTCGATGCGAACCGCCGCCGCCCTCGTCTTCGCCGCCGTCTCCCTGCTCGGCTCCGCCCAGGACACCCGGGAGGCGCTGGAGAACTACCAGACCTCCGTCACGGTGTACGGCGAACGACTCCCCGCCGCCCAGAGGAGCCTCCTCGACACCGCGGCGCCCGTGGCGGTGGTGACCCGAGAGCAGATCGAGGCTTCCGGCGCACGCACCGTCCAAGAAGTGCTCGAAACCCTTCCGGGGGTGACCCTCCACGACCAGACCGGCAATCCGCGCGAGGCCACGGTGGACCTCAGGGCCTTCCCCCAGGGGACCAGCGTGGCGGTCTTCCTGGACGGAGTCCGGCTGAACGACCTCCAGGACAATGCCGTGCGGTGGGATACCCTTCCCGTGGAGGACTTGGAGCGGGTGGAGGTGTACGCGGGCGCCTCGGCGCCGCTCTACGGCGGAGGCGCCCTCGCGGGCGTGGTCAACCTCGTGACCAAGCGGGATCCCGGAATCCCGCGCCTGGACCTGCGGGCGTCGGCGGGGAGCTACGGCGGACGCGCGGAGCGGCTTCACGCAGCGGGAACCCTCGGCCGGGTCGAGTTCTACGCGGCCGCGCAGCACGACGCCTCGGACGGCTGGAGGCAAAACGACGGCTTCCGTCTGGACGACGCGCTCCTGCGCTTCAACGTCGCGCTCCCCAAATCCCAGAGCGTGGCCCTCCTGCTGAAGTACTCCGGCGGTGCCGAGCAGGACCCCGGTGCGCTGACCCCGCAGGAGTACGCCGCCGATCCCGCCCAGACCCCCTTCAACCGCTTCGACGGCACCCGGGGCCGCCACCGGATCGCCGCGCTCTCCTACGCCTGGGAGCCCGAGGAGGGCAGTTGGTCCGCCGGCGCGCGGGCCTACGCCCGCCGCCACGACCGGGACACCCTCACCACCGGGCGGTTCGGCTCGGGTTTCCTGGCCGTCGGACGGGAATCCCTCGACGGTCTCATCGCCACGCTGGGAAAGAACGGCGCGCGCAGCGCCTGGAGCTGGGAGCTCTCCGGCGGCGCCGAGGTCTCCTCGGGCCGCTTCGACGGGACCGGGTACTTCACCGACATCCGGGGAGAAGATAGGCTTCTCGTCTCGCAAACGGCCACCGCGGAGCGGTTCCGGGGCGCCTGGATCTCGGGGGACCTCGGCTACAAGAAGATTCACGCCGTCGCCGGCTTCCGCGCCGACCGCGCCTCCTACGACTACGAGGACCGGCTCTACCCGGCCGCCGACACCTCCCGGGACTTCTCCGAGACCACGGCCCGGCTGGGACTGCTCGCCCACGCGGGGGAGAACGCCTCCCTCTTCCTGACCTGGTCCCAGGGGTATCGCATCCCCAGCGTGACGGACCTCTTCGCCTATCCCGGCTTCTTCTCCAATCCCGACCTGAGGCCGGCGAGGGCGGAGGATTGGGAGGGCGGCTGGCGCTACCTCCGCGGAGGGTACCGGTTCAGCGTAACCCTCTTCCGCATGGCGGTGCGCGACGAGGTGGTCTTCGTCCTCACGGACCCGGTCTGGTTCATCGGCCAGAACCAGAACGTGGGCCGCTCCCGCCGGAGAGGGGTGGAAGCTCAGGCCAGCGCCCCGCTGGGGGCGGGTTTCGCGCTCTTCGCGTCTGGCGCGTACACCGAGGCCGACGTGACGGCGGGGCCCTACGCGGGGCGGCGCATCCCCATGGCCCCGCGGCTCCAGGCGACGGGCGGGGCGACCTGGGCCCGGTCGGGCTGGTCGGTGAGGCTCGCCGCCCGGTATGTGGGCCCGCAGCGTCTCGACAGCGACCTGGAGAACCTCCGCGACGAGCTCCCCGGGTACGCGTTGGTGGACGTGGCGGCGGGGTACCGCTGGCGGGCGCTCACGGTGCAGGCGTCGGTGGCGAACCTCCTGGACCGGCGTTACGCGGGGAGGGGCATCACCAACGGCTACGCCGATTTCTGGACGCCCGCCGCGCCCAGGTTCGCGCGGCTCTCCGTCATGTGGAGCTTCTGAGCCGCGCCGCTCACTCGAAGGGGTGGCCGCCCTTCTCGAAGTCGGGGGTGTAGTGGTAGGGAGCGGTGAGATCCTGGACGTACCCCTCCCCGAGGCCGGCCGCGTCCAGCGCCGCCAGGGCCGCCTCCCACTCGCCCTGCGTCAGGGTCCGCCCGATGCGGGGGTGGTCCGCCGCGCCGCCCGCGGGAAAGTACTGGGCCATGAGGCTCACGGCCACGTCGCGCCCGAGGGCCCCGGCGAGGAAGGAGAGCACCTCGGGCGTCTGGGAGAGTCCGCCGGGAAGCACCAGGTGGCGCACGAGCAGGCCCCTGGTCGCTACGTCCTCCTCGTCGCATCGGAGAGGGCCCACCTGCCGCCACATCTCCGCTACGGCGGCCTGGGCGTTGGCTCCGTAGCCCACCGCCTTGGAGAAGGCCAGGGCCGCCGCGTCGTCGGCGTACTTGAGGTCGGGCAGGTAGATGTCCACCACGCCGTCCAGGAGCCGCAGGACGTCGAGCTCGTCGTAGCCGTTGGAGTTGTAGACCACCGGCAGCCGCAGGCCCCGCTCCGCCGCCAGGGCGAGCGCCTCCACCGCCTGGGGGACCACGTGGCTGGGGCTCACCCAGTTGAGGTTGTGGGCCCCCTGCTCCTGGAGGTCCAGGTAGATCTGCGCGAGCTGGCGGGGGCTCTTCACCGCCGAGCCCTCCTCCCAGCGCTGGCTGATCTGGACGTTTTGGCAGAAGAGACACTTCAGGTTGCAGTGGGCGAAGAAAACCGTCCCCGAACCGCGACGGCCGCTCAGGCAGGGCTCCTCGCCCCGATGAAGGCACCAGGAGGCGACCTCCGCGTAGCGGCCGGTGCGGCAGACGGCCCTTCGGTCCTCAAGCCGCTTCGCCCGGCAGTGGCGGGGGCAGGCCCGGCACTCTTCCAGGAGCGCGAGAAGCGCGTCGGCGCGTCGGCGGAGCTCGCCGTTCTCCAGCAGGGCGAGGTAGGAGGCGGGCACGGCGGGCTTAGGGGAGGGGAAAGCCGCCGGGAGGGACGCGGTAGGGACCGATCTTCTCCATGGTCGTGTTGAACTCCGTCACGATGGAGCCGAGGATCTCGGCGACGGAGGCCCGCCGCCGGATGAGCCCGGCGATCTGGCCCATCATCACCGACCCCCGCACGATGTCCCCCTCCATCACCGCCTTGCGCAGGGCCCCGATGGCCAGCCCTTCGATCTCCTCCCAGGGGGCCTTCGCGTCCTCGAGCCTGTGGAACTCCTGGGTGAGCTGGTTCTTGAGGGCGCGCACGGGCTTGTTGATGGTGCGGCCCGTGACGGCGGTGGAGCGGTCGGTGGCCTCCACGATGGCGTTCTTGTAGTTGGCGTGGGCGCGGGACTCGTGGGCCACCACCAGGGCCGTACCGAGCTGGATCCCCTCGGCTCCGAGGACGAAGGCCGCGGCCATGCTTCGGCCGTCGCCGATGCCCCCCGCGGCCACGACGGGGATCTCCAGCGCGTCCGCCATCTGGGGGATGAGCGGCATGCTCGCCGTTTCCCCGATGTGGCCGCCCGACTCCATTCCCTCGGCGACGATGGCGTCCGCGCCGGCGCGCTCGAGGCGGCGGGCAAGGGCCACCGAGTTGACCACGGGGACCACCTTGGCCCCCGCGTCGTGGAGTTCCTGGATGTACGGCCCGCAGTTTCCGGCGCCGAAGGTGATGACCGGAACCTGCTCCCGTTTCACCGTCTCCAGGCAGTCCTGGAGGTTGGGGTTCAAGAGGATGAGGTTCACGGCAAAGGGCTTGCCCGAAAGGGAGCGGTACTTCTGGATTTCCTCCCGCAGGAGGTCTCCGGGCATGTTCCCCGTGGCGATGCAGCCCAGGCCGCCCGCCTCGCTCACGGCGGCGGCAAGGACCGCCTCGGAGACCCAGGTCATCCCCCCCGCGAGGATGGGGTAGCGGATGCCCAGCAGCCGGCAGATGCGGTTGTCCTTCATACCCGGTTCCTTCGGCGCCCGGCGGGGCGCGGCCTGAAACGGTACTAATCTTATCACGTTCCGGCGGTTTCCGTCACCGTGGGGCCCAGCCGCCTCGGGCCTGGGCCTCACGGAAGGCCGCGGGCCCCGGCCCGTCGCCCGGAACCGCGCGGCGGTCGAGCTCCGGAAGGTATCCCAGGCGGGTGCAGAGCCGGCGGGCGAGGATCTCCACCTTTGGGTCCTCGATCGCGCCCCGGGCGCAGTCCAGGAGAATCTCGCGCACCGGCCGGAAAACGGGGGGCGGCGCATCGGACTCGTTCACGGAGCCGTCTCCGCGGGGCTCGGCCCCGGAGCCGGGGACCACCCTCACCGCGCACAGGTGGATCTTCTCGGAGGACTGGCCGTGGGAGGGAAAGAAGCCCGCGCCCAGCGGCTCCACCTCTTCGGGCGCGACCCGGAAGCCCGCCTCCTCCTCTACTTCGGCGCAGACCCGCGCCAGGAACCCGTCCAGGCCCCGGTCTCCGGGTTCGAGGCTGCCGGCCACCGCCTCGGGGATGAACAGGTACTCCCTTTCGTCGGGCAGGCAGAGCGGCAGCGCGCGGCGAAAGTAGACCGGGACCCGCAGCCCGGGCCGGTAGGCCATGTGCGGCTCATTTCCCTCTTCGTGGTAAAGGGCGACGGCCACCGCGTCGAAACCCCGCCGATGGATGTACTCGTACCCGTAGGCGCGCGAGGTGGAACCGTCATCGTAGACGTTGCGGTAGCGCATGCGGACCAGGGTCAAGAAACCGCCTCCGGCCGGCTCCGGCTCGTCCCCGCGCTCGATGGCGACCACCCTGCGCCGCGCGCTCACCACCCCTCCACGGTGAGGGGGTGGACGGCGAAGCGCCCCGGCGCGGTCTCCTCGATGCGCGCCGCGGGGACTTCGGGGTCATGCTCGAAGAAGAGCGTCCATCCCTCGCGGGCCGCCTCCGGAAGGATCCGCTTCTTGGTGGCGAGAGTCTCGGTGGGATAGAGGTCGTAGGCCATGATCCAGGGGAAGGGGATGTGGTGGGAGGTGGGGACGCAGTCCGACAGGTAGAGGCCCGTCTCTCCCCCGGAGCGGATCAGGAGCCCCTGGAGGCCGCGGGTGTGGCCGGGGAGCGGCGCGAGCGCCACGTCCGGGGCCACTTCCAGCTCTCCGTCGGCCAGCTCCAGGCGCCCCTCGTCGAAGAGCGGACGGTAGTTCTCGGGGAGGTAGGAGGCGCGGTTGCGCTCGTGGGCCGCGAGGGCCTCTTCGAACTCCGCCCGCTGGACGACGTAGCGCGCGTTGGGGAAGACGGGGACAATCCGGCCCGCCTCGTCGCGCACCGTGTTGCCCCCGGCGTGGTCGAAGTGGAGGTGGGTGTTGACCACCAGGTGGATGTCGGCCGGGCCAAGCCCGTGGCGGGCGAGCGAGGCAGAGAGTGTGGACGGACCCAGGGCGTAGGTGTCGCGGAACCGCGCGTCCTGCTTGTCGCCTGCCCCCGTGTCGAGCAGGACGTTCTTCCCGCCAGTCCGCAGCAGCAGGGGGTTCATGGTCATCCCGATGCGGTTCTTCTCGTCGGGCTGCATCTTCTGCTCCCACAGGGTGCGGGGGACCACGCCGAACATGGCGCCGCCGTCGAGGCGGAGCGTTCCGGCGTTGAGCGGGTGAATCTCGACTCGGCCGATGCGCATGGGAAGCTCCAGAATCAGGGCCGGACCGGGGCTGCGGCCCGCGCGAGCGGGAGGACGAGGGCGAAGACCGAGCCGCGGCCCTCGGCGGAGGTGACGTCAATCCGGCCGCCGAGGAGCGACGCCATCCGGTCCGCGATCGAGAGGCCGAGGCCCGTCCCCGGGTACCTGCGCGCGTCGGAGCTGTCTAGCTGGCGGAACTCCTCGAAGATCCGGGCGATGTCCTTCTCGCAGATGCCCATCCCCGTGTCGGTGACGCGGAAGACGAGGTTCGGGCCCGACCGATCCACCTCGAAGGTGACGCGCCCGCGGTCGGTGAACTTGTAGGCGTTGCTCAGGAGGTTGGAGAGGATCTTGCGCAGCATCTCCTCGTCGGTGTACATGGCCACGGGGGCCTCGGGGCTGACGCGGATCTCGAAGGCGAGGCCCTTCTGGGCGAAGAGGGGGTCCACCATGTCCTTGAGCTGGCGTACAAGCCCCGCGAGCTGGAACTCCCGGTCCCGGGGCTGGAACTTGTCGTGCTTGAGCTTGGCCAGGTCCAGCAGGTCGTTGATGAGGTCGTGGAGGGTCCGGGCGTTGTTGCGGATGAGCTCGATCTGGTGGCGCCGGGTGGCGGAGGCGGCGTCGCCAAGGTCCCGTTCGAGGACCTCCGAGGTGACGAGGATGGTGGTGAGCGGCGTCCGGAGCTCGTGGGTGACGTTGGCCACGAACTGCTCCTGGAGCCGGCCGGCCTCCTCGAGCTGGAAGACGGTCTGCCGGAGCTTCTGTGCCTGGTGTTCGAGCTGCTGCTGCGCCTGGTAGAGATCGTCCACGTCCCGGATGATGCCGAGCATGGCGCGCAGGCGGCTCTCTTGGACGATGGGAACGAGGGAGAGCTGGGCCCAGAAGGCGGTGCCGTCGCGCCGCGTCAGGCGGACGAGCTCGGCGTGAAGCCCCTCCCGGCGCAGCGTATCGGCGCCGCGGCGGCGCAGCCGGTCAAGCTGCTCCGGGGCGAGGAAACGGCGCGGCCTCAGGGGGCGGCCAAGAATATCCCTCGGCGGGATCCCCAACAGCTCCTCCACGGCGGGGTTGACGTACACCACGCGCCACTCGGGCGTGAGCTGGAAGATGATGTCGGAGGAGTTTTCCACGAGCGAGCGGAAGTGCTCCTTGGAGTCGGCGAGTCGCTCCTGGAGGAGCCGGTTCTCGGTCTCGTCGTGGAGGTGCACGGAGAGTCCGATGGCGCGCCCCGTGTCGTCCTGGTAGGGAAGGGCGTGGACCGTGAAGGTGCGCCGGAGCCCCGTGACGTCGTCGAAGCTGCACGTGGTCCTCAAGGTGTCCGCGGCGCCGCCGTGGCCCCGGCGGACGACGTGGGCGATCCAGCCGTCCACGAGCGGGCGGGGGACCACCCCCACCTCCAGCCCGATCTTGCGGCCCGTCACCGCCGGCGGCGACCAGCCGAAGAGCACGCCCGCCTGGTGGTTAAAGGCGAGCAGCGTTCCGTCGGCGAGGCAGGTGAAGATGGCGTCGGGGGAGGCCTGGAAGAGCTTCTCGTACCGGCGCTCGCTCAGTTGGGCGTGCGTTTCGAGGAGCTTGAGCCGGGTGCGGTCCTGGAGGACCACCAGGAACCGCTCGGCCCCCATTCCCTCGAGGGCGGAGACGACCAGCGAGAGGTGGAGCAGCGAGCCGTCCTCCGGATGGTGGTAGCGCAGGTCGGTCCGGACGGTGGCGCCGGAGGAGGCGCACCGCTTCAGGGCGGCGGCGAGCGGTTCCCGCTCCTCCTCGGGGAAGAGGGAGAGGAGGTGGCGGCTCCGGAGCTTCTCGACCGAGAGGCCCACGGTGGCGCAGGTGGTCCGGTTGGCCTGGAGGAGGAACCCGTCGGCGCTGAGGGTCAGGAGCCCCTCGGGGGACTTCTCGAAGAGGATGCGGAAGCGGGCCTCGCTCTCCCGCAGGGCCTCCAGGTTGCGGTGGGTCTCGGTGATGTCCCAGAAGGTCCCCAGCACCAGCCGCGGCGCGGGTCCTCCCTGGGGCGCCACGGGGACCAGGACGAGGCGAAAGGTGCGGCCGAGCCGCCGCTGGAAGAGCGTGTCGGTCTCCACGTCCACGAGGTCCCCGGCGGCCGCGCGGGCGAACTGCGCGGACCAGGATTCGCCGGGGGGTGGCTCCCCGGGGCCCGGCGGAGGCGCGATGGCCCTGCACCGGTCGTTGGCCATCACGATCCGCCCCCTGTCGTCGAGAACGAAGAAGGGGAGGGGCACCCGATCCAGGAAGAGGCGGAAGGCGCCGGAGAGGGCGTCGCTCTCCGCCTCGGGGGCCGTCCAGTGCCAGTCCTCGCCGAGGAAGGGGAAGGGATAGTGCCGGAAGAGCGTCCCGCCGGAGGGGGCGGCGGGAAAGGGGGCGCCGGGCGCGAGTTCCCCGGGAACGCCGCGGAAGCCCCCGCTCAGCACCACCCGGTCAATGGTGCCCGCGGTCACGTGGACGAAGGCGCAGGGGTGCTTGAGCTCCCCGATCCACCGCTCCCACTCGTCGAGCCGCAGCGGGGTCTTTTCCATGGCTCAGGCCACCGTGTTCTCGAGGCGCACGCCGGCGACCTCCACGGCCACACGGTCTCCCGGCGCCAGTCTTCCGACTCCGGCGGGCGTGCCGGTGGCGATGAGATCGCCGGCGTAGAGGGTCATGGCGCGGGCGATGTAGCGCACGAGGTCGGGCAGGAGGAAGGTCATGTCAGAGGCCCGGCCCCGTTGGACCGTGCGGCCGTTGATGGCGGTCCGGACCTCGAGGGTCCGCCAGTCGCCCGCGGGCACGATCCAGGGCCCCACGGGGCAGAAGGTGTCGAAAGACTTGGCCCGGGCGAACTGGACGTCCCGCCGCTGAAGGTCCCGCGCGGTGACGTCGTTCAAGGGGGTGACCCCGGCCACGTAGGCCATGGGGTCCTCCCCGGGAGCGAGGCGGTGGCACGTCCGGCCGATGACGAGGCCGATCTCCCCCTCGTACTCCACCTGGGAGGAGTCCTCGGGGAGCCGGATGACGCCGCCGTGCCCCAGCAGCGCGGAGGGCGCCTTGAGGAAGAGCAGCGGGGCGTCGGGGGTCGCGTTGCCGAGCTCCCGGGCGTGCTCCGCGTAGTTCCGGCCGACGCAGACGATCTTGGTCGGGAGGCAGGGGGGGAGAAAGGCCGCCCGGCTGGGCTCCACCGGCTCTCCCCCCGGGCCGGTGAAGCCTCCTCCGTCGCCGCCGCGGACCTCGACCACGCGGCCCTCATAGAAGACCCGGCCGCTCCTCACGTCAACGCCTCCTTCAGGCTCTCGTCCATCAGGAATCCCCGGTAGACCACCCTCGCCTCGCCCTTGAGCCGGACCGCGAGGTCGGCCTCGGAGGTCTCGGAGACGTCTACTTCGAGGATGCGCCCGGAACGGGTGGCGAACCGCTGGAGGCCGGGGCGCCCGAACAGCTTGCGCAGGACCCAGGCGGCGGCGGTGACGCCCGTGCCGCAGGCCAGGGTCTCTCCTTCCACGCCGCGCTCGTAGCTGCGGATCGAATGGGGGCCGCCGGGGTCCTTCAGCTGGAGGAAGTCCACGTTGGCGCCGTCTGGGGCCAACCGTGGGTGCCAGCGGAGGGCGGGTCCCAGGGTGGCGAGGGGAGCCCGCTCCACATCGTTCACGAAGAGGATGAGGTGGGGAACCCCCGTCTCGGCGCGGTAAGTCGTGACCAGGTGACCCTGCACCGAGAGGTCCAGGCGCTCGGGCGGCTCGGCGCGGACGGGCATGCGCACTCTCACGTCGCCGTCGGGGCAGATCTCGGCCTCCAGAACCCCCACCGGGGCCTCCATAGTCATCTGCTTGCCCGCGATGACCTTCAGGAAGGCGAAGCGTGCGGCGCACCGCGCGCCGTTCCCGCACATGGCGGTCTCAGAGCCGTCGCTGTTGTAAATGCGGACCTTGAACCGGGCCCGCATGGAATTCTCCACGAGGATCAGCCCGTCGGCTCCGATGGAGAGCCCTCGGCGGCAGAGGCCGCGGGCGAGGACGGGGAGGTCGAGCACGCTCCAGGCTCCGCCGCGGTTGTCGGCGACGATGAAGTCGTTCCCCGCCCCGGTCATCTTGTAGAATTCAAGGGCGTCGGCCACGCGTCAGGCTCCCGTGCGGGGCGCGGGCTCCGGCGCGGCCACGGCCCCGGTGAGGTCGCTCTTCGGCCGGGGGTCCCCCTTGCGACCGCAGGCGAGCGCGCCGGCGAGCAGGGCCAGGAGCGCGGCCCCGGCGAGGGCCGCGCGGGCGCGCCGCAGGAGCCCCGTACTCAGGAACCGCCCCCGCATGCGTCCTCCTCCCGGGGCTTCGCAAGCGCCCGCCAGCAGGCTGTTGAAAATCCCTTATGGGTCGCGTTGCCCAGCGCCGCGGGCGCAGATGCAAGGCGGCGCGACGCCGGCGATGTCTTCAGCGCATCGTCTAGGAGCGCCAACGCAGCAGATACGCCCGCGCCGCGGCAACCCTTCGGGCGCGAGGGGTTGAGGGCCGTCTGCTTTGTTCCGGCTCGTCGCCAGGGGATATCCATCCTGCCTTCCTCGCCGCGCCTCGCATCCGGCTCCCAAGCACCTCGCGCGCGGCCCACAAGGGGGTTCTCAACCGCCTGCTAACTGGCCTTGATCTTGTTCTTGATGTCGCGGTAGGTGGCGTCCGCGGCGTAGATCTCCTTGAAGAGGGCCGAGGACTCCGACGTCTTGCCCTGTTCGGCGTAGGTCTCCGCCAGGTCGTACTTTAACCCGACGTAGATCTCGTCGCCGAACCCCGGGGCCTCGAGCCCCTTCTTGTACCATTTCTCCGCGAGGTCGTGGAGCCCCTTCTGCCGGAAGCAGATGCCGAGCATGGAGCAGCACTCCACGAAGAACTCCGGCGAGCGGGCGGCGAGCTGGAACTCCCCGATGGCCTCGTCCACGAGGTCCATCTCCTTGTAGGCGATCCCGAGGTTGTAGTGGGTCGCGTAGTCCTCTTCGCCCACCTTCTTCTCGACGCCTTTCTTGAACTCCTGGAAGATCTCCTCGAAGGACATCTCCTCGGGGGACTTCTCCTCGTCCTCGAAGAGCGCCTCCTCGGGCTGCTGGAGCCCGTCCAAGGCCGCCCCCAGCTCGGCCGCGAGGTCGAAGTAGTCCTCCGACTTGAGGGGCTCCTGCTCGGCGGCCTCGGCGGAGGGCGCCATCCCCAGGAGCTCCTCGGCGCTCACCTTCATCTTGGTGCGCCTGCGCTCGGGCTCCGCCTTCGCCGGGGCGGGCTGCGGCGGTACGGCTTCGGCGGGGGCGGGCTTGGCCGGCGGCGCGGGCGCCTCGGCCGCCTGCCGGGCGG
>JAKAIJ010000290.1 GCA_021814355.1 Acidobacteriota bacterium | reverse complement strand
ACTCATACCGAAGGCCTTCACGAAGCACGTGACGGCCAGGGCCGCCGTAAGGGCCAGGGCGGCGCCGCAGAGGGCGAAGGTGACCTTGATGCCCGTCGCGCTGAATTGGGCACTCTGCAGGAGCGTCTGGAGCGTGAGCCACTCGCTCACGAAGCCGTTGAACGGGGGGAAGGCCGCGATGGAGAGGGCTCCGGCGAGGAAGAAGAGCCCCGTGTAGGGCATGGCGCGCAGCAGGCCTCCCATCCGGTTCATATCGCGGGTACCGGTCCGGAGATCCACCCCTCCGGCTCCCAGGAAGAGGAGCGACTTGTAAAGGGAGTGGTTGGTCATGTGGTAGAAGGCCACCACGAACCCCATGGCGGCGAGCACCGGCAGGCCCGAGGCGAGGAAAACCATGCCCGCGCCGAGCCCGACGGCGACGAGCCCCATGTTTTCGATGGAGCTGAAGGCCAGCATCCGCTTCATGTCGGGATCAATGGTGGCGTAGAGGATGCCGATGAGGGCGGTGAGGCTCCCCACGATCAGGACCACGAGTCCCTCGCCCGTGTGACGGACGGGCAGGAGGTCGAGGTTGACCCGTACGATGCCGTAGATCCCAAGGTTAAGTATGCATCCCGACAAGACCGCCGACACGGGCGCGGGGGCCACCGGGTGGGCCTTGGGCAGCCACGAGCTGCCCGGGAGGAGGCCGGCCTTCACGCTGAAGCCGAAGAAGGTGAGGAGGAAGACCGCCCAGGCGGCCGCCGGGCCGAGGGTGGCGCCGGCCGCCCGCAGCGAGGCGAAGTCCAGTCCCCTCGCGCCGAAGCCGGCGATGACGAGGACACCGAGCGTGGCCGCCAGAACTCCGGCTTCGGTCATGGCGAGCAGCAGATAGCCCGCCTGGACGCTCTCCTGCTTCCGGTTTTCGAATCCCACGAGGAGCAAGCAGAAGACCGACATGAGCCGCCAGTCAAAGAGGAAGGTCACCAAGTCCGATCCTGCGAGGGTCAGCGCCGTGGCCAAGAGGAGGAGGTGGTAAAATACGCCGTAGATCCGCAGGCTGTAGCGGCCCTCGTAGCGGTGGAGGTACCCGGCCGAGTAGACCGAGGCCGGCAGGAAGACTAAAGCCGTCACCAGCAGGAAAAGCGCGGAGAGGCGGTCCATCCCGAAGCCGAGCGTCCCGAGAAGGGGGAGGCTGAGGAGAGGGAAGGTGAAGCCGGCGCCCGAGGCCAACACGAGGGCTGAGGAGACTGCCAGGGAGGCCGATGCCAGGGAGGCCGTCCACGCCAGCGTTGCGCCCACGCGCCGCTCGGGCAGGATGGCGCTGAGCGGGGCGCCGAGGCCGGCCAGGAAGACGAAGAGCAGGAAGAGGGTGGCGGCGCTCACGACGTGGCCCCCCGGAGCGCCTTCTTGGTACCTTGGGGCTCCGTAGCCCGCCCGGACAGCAGGAGGAGGCCGTGCAGGATGGCCAGGGGGGGCGGCGGGCAGCCGGGCACCTCCACATCCACGGGGAGCACGTCCCTCACCCCGCCCCTGCTGGCGAAGCTCGGGCCGAAGAGGCAGCCGGTGAGGGCACAGCCGCCCACGGCCACGACGCGCAGGGGGGTGGGCATGGCCTCGTAGGCCTTCAAGAGCGGCATGCGCATGGCGTGGGTCACGGGGCCCGCCACCAGAAGCACGTCGGCGTGGCGCGGGGTGGGCGTGAGAAAGAGGCCGAGTCGGTGCATGTTGTAGTAGGGCTTGTTGAGCTGTTTGATTTCGCTCAGACAGGCATCGCAGGCCCCGGCGTCCACCACGCGGATATGGAGGGAGCGGGCGAAGTCGCGGCCGAAGAGGGGAGCGTCGCCAGAGGCCACCCGCCGCGCCCACTCGTGGCCGCCCTCCCAGGGCACCGCCCCCGGACCCGAGGCGCAGCGCAGGCAGTGGAGACACCGGCGCGCATCTGTCGAGACTTCGGCGCCCGCCGCCGCGAGGGCTCCCGCGGGGCACGACCGCTCGGCGACCTCGGCGGCCGCAGGGGAAAAGAGGAGGCTGTGGGCGACCGGAAGTCCTGGGGTGGTCCCGGCGGCCTCTTCAGGCCGTCGCGGGTACCGCGTGCTCTTGACCCCCGTAGCGAGCCCCTTGAGGATCCACTTGGTCATCGAATGCTCCTAACGGTCGCCTTCGGCCGTGGAGAGGCCGAAGGTGGCCATGATGATCGGGAAGTCCTGGAAGGCGAAGTGTTCGGCCGCCAGGTGGAAGCCGTGCCAGTTCGTGAAGGAGGGGGTGGTGAGGCGGTAGCGCGCCACGCGCCCCTCCCCATCCAGACGGAGCCAGTGGAAGGCCGCGCCGCGCGGCGCCTCGCTCCAGCCGAGCGCCTCCCCCGGGCGCCGCGGAATATCCACCCAAACGGGGCCGGCGGGCAGCGCCTGAGCAGCGCCCCGCATCAGGCGCGCGGAGGTGAGGGCCTCGGCCAGGAGGATCCGGAGGCGGGCATATCCGTCTCCCTCGCTCTCAACGGCCACTTCGGGCCTCAGGAGGGTGCCGTAAGGACCGTAGGGAAGGTCCGCGCGCAGATCCCCTTTCACGCCCGAAGCGCGAGCGACAGGCCCCACCAGACCAAAGTGTTCGGCCCGGGCCCGGCTCACGAGCCCCACCTGCTCCAGCCGGTCCAGGAAGCTGCCGGAGAAGCGCAGCATCCGTGAGAGCTTGGCCAGCCTGCCCGCCAGCCCCTCGGCGCCGCCGACCAGCGCCTCGACCTGCTCGATCGTCCAGTCTCGAGCCATGCCTCCCGGGGCTACCTGTCCGTAAAGGTAGCGGTGGCCGGTGCAGCTTCCCGCGAGGCGGAGCGCCTCCTCCTCCAGGATGTCGGCCTGGCTGGAGGCCACCGTCATGCCCGTGGAGTGGATGATGTCCGACACGGCCGCCAGGTGGTGGCGGAAGCGCTCGAACTCCGCAAG
>JAKAIJ010000046.1 GCA_021814355.1 Acidobacteriota bacterium | reverse complement strand
GGTAGTCCGAGACCGCCACGAAGACGCCCCGGGACCCTTCCAGCGCCCTGGCCACGTAGGGCGCGGGCGCCTTCTCGCCCGGGGCGAACCTCGCGCGGCGCTCGCAGTCGAGCGCGTCGCGCAGGAGTTCCTTGTAGCTCGTGACGCTGTATACGTCGGCCGCCACCCCGAACTTCTCCTCGAGGATCGCCTGGGCCTTCACCGCCTCGTTGAGGAGCGCGCCGCTGCCCAGCAAGTGGGCACGGCCCCGGGGCCGCCCGGCCTCCGAGCGGCGGAACCGGTAGAGTCCGCGCAGGATGCCCTCCTCGAGGGCCGCGCGGTCGCCCTTGGGCGGGGCGGGTTGCGGGTAGAACTCGTTCATCACCGTCAGGTAATAGAAGCAGCTTTCGCGCTCGGCGTACATCCGCCGCAGGCCGTCCTTCACGATGGTGGCCAGCTCGTACCCGTAGGCGGGGTCGTAGGCCCTCAGCGCGGGCACGGGCAGCGCGAGGACGTGGCTGTTGCCGTCCTGGTGCTGGAGCCCCTCGCCCGCGAGCGTCGTTCGGCCGGCGGTGCCGCCCACCAGGAAGCCTCGGGCCCCCATGTCGGCGGCGGCCCAGATCAGGTCGCCGATCCGCTGAAACCCGAACATGGAGTAGTAGATGTAGAAGGGGATCGTGGGAACGCCGTGGGTGGCGTAGGCGGTGCCCGCCGCGATGAAGCTCGACATGGCGCCGGCCTCGCTGATGCCCTCCTCCAGGATGGCGCCGTCCCGGCTCTCCTTGTAGTAGAGGAAGGTCTCCTTGTCCACGGGCTCGTAGAGCTGGCCCGAGTGGGCGTAGATGCCCACCTGCCGGAAGAGCGCCTCCATGCCGAAGGTGCGGGCCTCGTCCGGGACGATGGGCACCACCAGCCTCCCCACCGACGGATCGCGCAGGAGCTTGCTCAGCAGGTGGACGAAGACCATCGTCGTCGCCACCTCGCGCTCGCCCGAGGGCTCGTAGAACTCGGCGTAGAGCTCCTCGCCGGGAAGGGTGGGCGGGGGCGCATCCGCGCGGCGCGAGGGGACGGAGCCGCCCAGGAGTTGCCGCCGCTCGCGGAGGTAGCGCACCTCCTCGCTCCCCTCGGGCGGCCGGTAGAAGGGGGCCTCGGCGACGCGGTCGTCGGGGATGGGAATGTCGAAGCGGGCCTTGAACTCCCGCAGCTCCTGCTCGTTGAGTTTCTTCTGCTGGTGGGTGATGTTCTTTCCCTCGCCCGCCTCTCCGAGGCCGTAGCCCTTCACCGTGTGGGCGAGGATGACCGTAGGCGCCCCGCGGTGCTCCGTCGCGGCTTTGAAGGCGGCGTAGACCTTCTCGGGGTCGTGGCCGCCCCGGCGCATCTTGCGCAGCTGCTCGTCGGTGTAGGAGGCCGTCAGCTCCAGGAGCTCTGGGTACTTCCCGAAGAAGTCCCTCCGGATGTGGGCGCCGTCGGAGACCGAGTACTTCTGGGACTGGCCGTCCACCAGCTCGTCCATGCGCTTGACCAGCGTCCCCTTTTCGTCCTTGGCGAGCAGCGGGTCCCAGTCGTCGCCCCAGATCACCTTGATGCAGTTCCAGCCGGCGCCCCGGAAGGCCGCCTCGAGCTCCTGGATGATCTTGCCGTTGCCGCGCACGGGCCCGTCGAGCCGCTGGAGGTTGCAGTTCACGACGAAGATGAGGTCCTCGAGGTTCTCGCGCGAGGCGAGGGTGAGCGCCCCGAGGCTCTCGGGCTCGTCCATCTCGCCGTCGCCGAGGAAGGCCCAGACCTTGCGGCCGCGGGTCCGCTTCAGCCCGCGGTCCTCGAGGTACCGGTTGAACCGCGCCTGGTAGATGGCCATGAGGGGGGCGAGCCCCATGGAGACCGTGGGGAACTCCCAGAAGTCGGGCTTGAGCCGGGGGTGCGGGTAGGAAGGGAGGCCGCCGCCGGGCGAGAGCTCCCTCCGGAAGTTCTCCAGGTCGCGCTCCGACAGGCGCCCCTCCAGAAAGGCCCGGGCGTAGATGCCCGGCGCCGCATGGCCCTGGAAGTAGATCAGGTCGCCCTCGAAGCCGCTCTCCCCGCGCCCCTTGAAGAAGTGGTTGAAGCCGATCTCGTACAGGGTCGCCGCCGAGGCGTAGGTGGAGATGTGGCCGCCGATGCCGGGGGACTCCCGGTTGGCGCGGACCACCATGGCCATGGCGTTCCAGCGGAGGATGCTCTTGATGCGCCGCTCGACGCGCCGGTCGCCGGGGAAGACGGGCTGCTCGGAGGCGCCGATGGTGTTGACGTAGGGCGTGTTGGCGGTGAAATGGGGGTGCACGCCCCAGCGGCGGGCTCGCACGTGCAGGATCCGCAGGAGCTCGCGGACCCGCTCGGAGCCCTGCTGCGCGAAGACGGAGTCCAGCGACTCCATCCATTCGCGGTCTTCCTGCTCCGCGGGGTCGGCGGGCCCGAACCCTGGGCGGTCGGTCATCGCGGCCTCTCCACGCGAGGGAAATCCCCCCTCTCGCTTCACTACAGCGGTGGAGGCGGGAATGTTCCCGCGGAGCGGCCGGGACCTCCGCCGGGCCTACCGCAGGAGGGACTTCATCTCGGCCACCGCTTCTCGCAGGCCCACGAAGAGGGCCCGGGCGACGATGGCGTGGCCGATGTTGAGCTCCTCCACCAGCGGCAGGGCGGCGACGGGGCCGACGTTGCGGTAGTTGAGGGCGTGGCCCGCCAGCACCCCCAGTCCCAGCTTTCCGGCCATCCGCGCCGACTCCTCCACCGCTTTGAGCGCCGACGCCCGGTCCGCCTCCCCGCGGGCCGTCGCGTAGGCGTTGGTGTTGATCTCCACCGCCTGGGCTCCGGCTTTGTGGGCGGCGCGCACCTGGTCGAGCGCGGGGTCTATGAAGAGGCTCACCCGGATGTGGAGGGAGGCGAGCCGGGAGACCACCTGCCGCACGTGCCCTTCGTTGAGGATGACGTCGAGCCCCCCCTGGGTGGTCACCTCGTTGGGCTGCTCGGGCACCAGGGTCACCTGCCACGGTTGGACCGCCGCGGCCATTTCCACCATGGCGGAGGTGGCGGCCATCTCGATGTTCAGCCGGGTGGAGAGGGTCTGCTTGAGGAGCTCCACGTCGCGGTCCTGGATGTGGCGGCGGTCCCCTCGGAGGTGGACCGTGACGCCGTCCGCGCCGCCCAGCTCGCACAGCACCGCCGCGTGGACCGGGTCGGGCTCCACGCTCCGCCTCGCCTGCCGCAGGGTCGCCACGTGGTCAATGTTCACGCCGAGCTTCATGGGGTCACCTCATCCAGAAAGACGGCGGCCGCCGCGGGGCGCTTACGCCTCGCCCAGCTCCCCGTGGAGGACCGCCGTGAGCCTCGCGAGCGCCCCGTCCACGAGCGCCTGGGTGCGCGCCTCCACCATGAGGCGCAGGACCGGCTCGGTGCCCGAGAAGCGCAGGACCACCCGCCCGTCGCCGCCGAGGGCCTCCTCTTCGGCCCGCAGCGCCGCCTGGACCGCGGAGTTGTCCGTAAGGTCGGCCCGCCGGGCCACGCGGAGGTTCCGGAGCGTCTGGGGGAAGGGCTCGATGCCCGTCGCGAGGGCCTCCGCGCCGCCGTAGAGGCGGGCGTGCATGGCGGCCACCATGCCGGTGAAGAGGCCGTCGCCCGTGGTCACCTCGTCCAGGAAGAGGAGGTGGCCCGAGGGCTCCCCGCCCAGCACCCCGCCGCGGTCCTGGAGGCAGCTCAGGACGTAGCGGTCCCCCACGGCGGCGCGGTAGAACCGGAGACGGTTGCGCAAGAGCGCGTGCTCCAGCCAGAGGTTGCTCATGACGGTTCCCACCACCCAGCCCCCGGGCAGACGGTTCTCGATCCGCCGGCGCAGGGCGTCGTGGTAGAGGAGGTAGTCCCCGTCGAGCAGCCGCCCGGAGCCGGTGACGGTCAGGCACCGGTCCGCGTCGCCGTCGAAGGCGAACCCCAGGCGGGCTCCCGCCTCGCGCACGGCCGCCGCGAGGCCCTCCGGATGGAGGCTTCCGCACCCTTCGTTGATGTTGCGTCCGTCCGGCGCGCACCCCACGGTCCGAACCTCCGCCCCGAGCCGGGTGAAGAGCTGGGGCGCGAGACGGGCCGCCGCGCCGTGGGCGCAGTCGAGCACCACCCTCCAGCCCGCCAGGTCAGGCCCCCGCCACTTGGCGAGGAGCCATTCGAGGTAGGCTTCGGCGCAAACGGTTTCCGCGGCGGGGGGCTCGGCGTCGGCGCCGGGCGAGACGCCCGTCTCGAGGACGCGCTCCAGGACCCGCTCGATCTGGGCCTCGGTCTCGTCGGCGAGCTTGAATCCCGAGGGGCCGAAGAACTTGATGCCGTTGTCCCGGTACGGGTTGTGGGAGGCCGAGATGACCGCCCCGAGGGTGTGTTGGCGGGCGAAGGCCAGGTGGGCCACCGCCGGCGTGGGCAAAACGCCCGCGTAGTGGCACTGGACGCCAGAGGCCTCGAGGCCCTCCATCAGCCGGACGGCGATCCACGGTCCCGACTCGCGCGTGTCAATCGCCACGAGCGCCGTGGCCCCGCGGCGCCCCAGCACCTCGCCCGCGGCGATTCCCAGCGCGGTGACCGTGGCGGGGTCCAGGGGGAACTCGCCCGCCACGCCGCGGATGCCGTCGGTCCCGAACCACTTGCGGCTCACGGGGCCTCCGCCGCGGAGCGGCGCTCGAGACGCACGTCCACGAAGCGCTGGATCCAGGAGGTGACCTCCACGCGGCCCCGGAGGCCCGGGTCCGCGAGCCGCACCGCGGGCCTCAGCTGGTAGGGCTGGGAGGATGGGGAGAGGCCGCGCACGTCCACCTCGGCGGTGAGGTCGGAGGGCTTCAGGCCGTTCACCACCGACTCGGGTCCCTCCACCATCACCTTCAGCGAGGACGGGCTCACGGCGGGGGCGAGGCCCGCCGGGGCGCCCACCACCGTCACGCCGACGGGGGCCAGGGCGCGCTGGACCCGCTGCTCCCCGATGGAGACGCGGAGCTGGTGGGTCTGGGGCTCCACCACCGTCACGTCGGGCTCCTGGGGGACCGGGATGACCGAGGTCTCGAAGTCCTGGTTCCGGCCGTCCAGCGGGACCGGCTGGGTGAGGACGCGCTGGAGGTGGCTGAGCAGCCCCTCCGGCCCTTGCACCGTCACCTGCGAGGGATCCACCGACCAGCCCGTCACCTGGAGCCCCCGCGGGCACCGCCCGGCGAAATTAGGCTCCAGCGGGAGCGTGCGCGAGGCGCGGCGGTCCACCGAGAAGTGGACGACGGGCGGGAAGACGCGCACGAACTCCACGGGGGAGGGGAGCCGGACGTTCTCCTCGCCCAGCTCGAAGACCTGGGGGCCGTTCTGGAGCCTGGAGACGTCCACCCGGGCCTCTACGTCCTCCTCGCGGACGCGGCGCAGGAGGTCCGGCGTCCCGCGGACCTCGACGGTCACCTTGCCCCGGGCGAACTCCCCGGTGACGACGCGGTCCGCGGCTAGCCCCGCGAACTCCACGGGGACCGTGAAGTCCTTGAGGGCCTTCTCCTGGCCCACGGTGACCGCCCAGTAGAGGGTGGCCAGCAGGAGCGAGGCGAGCAGAAAGAGCGCCGCCTGGCCGTCCGGAACGAAGCGGTCAAGGGGCGGCGGCAGGCGCCGGGGCTTCACGGCGTTCCCCTCCTCCCAAAAGGGCCCTCAGCCGCGCCTCGAGGGCCTCCTCGTCCTCGGCGAGGGACAGCTCGCCGCCCTGGGCGACGGAGACCTGCCCGCGCTCCTCCGAAACCACGACGCAGACGGCGTCGGTGGCCTCGGTGATCCCCGCGGCGGCGCGGTGGCGCGTGCCGTACTCGAGCGGCAGCGGCCGGGTCGTGAGCGGCAGGAAGCAGCCCGCCGCGGCCACCTGGCCCTCCGAGACGATGGCGGCGCCGTCGTGCAGGGGGGTGCCGGGGTAGAAGATCGTCATGAGGAGGTCCGCGGTGGCTTGGGCGCCGATGGCCACGCCGCCCTCCGCGTAGTTCTTGAGCCCCTGGGTCCGCTCGAAGAGCACCAGGGCTCCGTGGCGCTTCCGGGCGAGGGCGAAGCAGGCCCGCGCCACCTCCGCGGAGCTGCGCTCGGCGGCCCGGTGCAGGGCGCGCTTCCCGAAGAACGCCCCGCCGAGCGAGGCGAGCGCCCGCTGGATCGTGTCCTGAAAGAGGACGATGACGGCGAAGGGGATGTAGACGAGCAGGTTCTGGAGGATTCGCTGGGTGGCGCTCATCTTGAGCCAACCCGCCGCGGCGTTGGCCGCGATGAGGAGGATGACGCCGAAGACCATCTGGGCCGCGCGGGTGCCGCGCACGTGGGTGATGGCGTAGTAGAGCAGGAGCGCCACCGCCAGAATATCCAGCGCGTCGTACCAGTGGAACCCGCGGATGGCGAGCGTTTTCAGCGCCTCTTCCAAGGACTCCCCCGAAGAACAATCATTATGACCTCCGCCGCCGCGGGGGTCAACCGCCGCAAAGCCGCTCCCCCTTGCGGCAGGAGGCCCTGTCCCGTCTCCACCGAGGATTCAGCGCGGAGCGCCCGAAGAGCGCGAAATAGCCGAAAAGGCCTCTCTTGCGCCCTCGTGGTACAATTCTGCAACGGAATTCGGAGGCTCTAGAGCGTTTGACGAGATTCTCCCGTGCCGAATTATTTACGTACCGCGCAAACGCCGGTTTCGGGCTGGAGTGGCCGGAGAGGACTACCCGCCCAAGCCCCTCCCCGCCGGGAATCGGCGGAGGTCATCCGGGGGTTATTTGCTGTCCGAGGCCCTTCGATGAGAAGCCGTAGGGGTACATCCATAACGACCGCGCATAAGAGCGCAGCGGGGCACGCGGCGCGGCGCTTCGGCGTTTCGTTGGCGCTCGTGGCCGTGGCCGCCGCGCTGCGCCTGTGGCCCCTGCAAATCCTGGGCCCCCGGCTCGCGTGGCTCACCTTCTATCCGGCCGCGGCTCTCGCCGCTTTCCTCGGGGGCTTTTCCGCCGGCCTGTTCGCCACGGCCCTCTCTTCCGTGGCCGTCGTGTTCGTGCTGCCGGCGGTCACGGGGGCGCCCTTCATCCAGGACTTCGCCGACTGGCTCGGCATGGCCGTCTTCGTCGCGACCTGCACGATGCTCTCGGGCTTCGCGGGGGCGACGCATCGCGCCCGAGAGAGAAAGGGGCGGGCCGAGGCCGAACGGGATCGTTTCTTCACCCTTTCGCTGGACATGCTGTGCATCTCCAACGCCGACGGCTACTTCAAGCGCGTCAGTCCCGCCTTCACGCGGACACTCGGCTGGAGCGAGGAGGAGATGCTGACGCGGCCCTTTCTGGACTTCGTCCATCCGGACGACCGGGAGGCTACGCTCCGCGAGGTCGAAAGGCAGGTCTCCTCCGGCGAAACCGTCCTCCACTTCGAGAACCGCTACCGGCACAAGGACGGATCCTGGCGCGCGTTATCCTGGAAGTCCGTCCCCCAGCCCGGTGGCTTCATGTACGCCATCGCACGCGACGTGACCGACCAGCGGGAAGCCGAGGAGCGGCTCCGGAGGTACGCCGACGAGTACCAGGACCTCTACAACCACGCGCCCTGCGGCTATCATTCCTTGGACGCCCAAGGCAGGATCGTCATGATGAACGACACCGAGTTGAACTGGCTCGGGTACACCCGCGAGGAGGTGGTTGGGAAGAAGACGCTGCCGGACCTGGCCACGCCGGCCGGCCGGGAGATCTTCGATCTTCACTTCCCCCGCCTCGCTGCGGAGGGCTCCATCGGCGACCTGGAGATGGAGTTCGTCCGGAAGGACGGCTCCGTGTTGCCGGTCTCGGTGAGCGCCACCGTCATTCGGGACGGGAGCGGGCGCTTCGTCGCCACCCGCACCACGACCTTTGACCTCCGTGCGCGGAAGGCCGCGGAGGATAAGATCCGCGGCCTCAACCGCGACCTCGAGTTGCGCGCGGCCCAGCTCGAGGCGGCGAACCAGGAACTAGAGGCCTTCGCCTACTCTGTGTCGCACGACTTGCGGGCGCCTCTCCGCAGCCTAGACGGCTTCAGCCAGATTCTGCTCGGGAATTACTCCTCCCGGCTCGACGAGGAGGGGCGGGATTACCTTCGACGGGTCCGCGGGGGGGCCCAGCGCATGGGCCAGCTGATTGACGACCTGCTCCGGCTCTCCCGGATCACCAGGGCCGCGATGACCGTGGAGGAGGTGGACCTGACCGCCCTCGCCAGATCCGTCGCGGAAGAGCTGCTGGAGAGGGACCCAGACCGGCGGGCCGAGGTCGTCGTCGCCGAGGGCCTCACGGCCCTGTGCGACCCGCGCCTCCTGCGCGTGGCTCTCGACAACCTGCTTGGAAACGCCTGGAAGTTCACGAGGAACGTCCCGCATACGAAAATCGAGGTGGGCTCGGAGCCTTGGGACGGCGATCTCGCCTTCTTCGTGAAGGACAACGGCGCGGGCTTCGACATGGCCTACGCGGACAGGCTCTTCGGCGCCTTCCAGCGGCTGCACGCGGCGAGCGAGTTCGAGGGGACCGGGATCGGCCTGGCCACGGTGCAGCGGGTCATCGCGCGCCACGGCGGAACGATCAAGGCCGAGGCCGCGCCGGGACAGGGAGCCACCTTCCGGTTCACGCTGCCCCGGCCGGCGGCTGCGACGGGGGAGAGCGGCTCCTGAAGCCCCGCGGCGAGGAGGCCCATGAACGGAAAAGTGATCCTGCTGGTGGAGGACGACCCCGACGACCGCCTGCTGGCCCTCCGGGCCCTCCGGCAGAACAACGTCGCCAACGCCGTCGTGACGGTGGAGGACGGTGCTGAAGCGCTCGACTACCTGTTCTTCACCGGAAAGCACGCGGGCCGCGACCACGGCCAGGTGCCCGTGGTGGTGCTCCTGGACCTCAAGCTCCCCAAGGTGGACGGTCTCGGCGTCCTGAAGCGCATCCGGGAGGCCGAGTCAACGCGCTTTCTCCCCGTCGTCATCCTCACCTCCTCCCGGGAGGAGCAGGACCTCCTCGGCGGGTACAGCCTGGGCTGCAACAGCTACATCCGCAAGCCGGTGGATTTTGTTCAGTTCACCGAGGCCATCCGGAACCTGGGGCTCTACTGGCTGGTCCTGAACGAATCTCCTCCCGCGCGGGGGTGATCCCGTGGCAAAGCCCTTGACCGTGCTGATCGTGGAAGATTCGGAAGACGACGCGCTGCTCCTGCTCCACGAGCTGGAGAAGGGCGGCTTCGCGCCCCGCTGGAAGCGGGTCGAGACCAGGGACGCCATGCTCGCCGCTCTGGGCGAGTGTCCCTGGGACCTCGTGATCTCCGACTACAAAATGCCCGGGTTCAGCGGCCCCGCGGCGCTCAAGGTCCTTCGCGAGAGCGGCCTGGACCTGCCGTTCATCATCGTTTCCGGGACGGTTGGCGAGGAGACCGCCGTCACAGCGCTCAAGACGGGCGCGCACGACTTCCTGTCCAAGAACAACTTGGCCCGGCTGGTTCCGGCCGTCGAGCGGGAACTGAGAGACGCCCTGATCCGCCGGTCCCACAAGGACTCCGAGAGGATGCTGCGCGAGAGCGAGGAGCGCTATCGCATGCTCGTCCAGAATCTGGGCGAGGGCGTCGGGCTCACGGATTCCGAGGAGACCTTTCTGTTTGCCAACCCCGCCGCCGAGGCCATCTTCGGCGTGGCTCCAGGTACGCTGGTCGGAAGGCGCCTCTCGGAGTTCCTCGCTTCCGCGGACCTGAAACGGATGCAGGACGAGACCGAGCTGCGCAGGAGGGGGCACACGAGCCGCTACGACCTCCGGATTCTCCGGCCCGGCGGGGAGTCCCGCGTTCTCCGGGTTACGGCGGCCCCCCAGCGGGCCGCGGACGGCCGCTTCGCCGCGACCTTCGCCGTCTTCACGGACGTCACGGGCGACCTTCGCCGGGAGGAGGAGCTGAATCAGGCCAGGAATCTCCGGACGATCGGCATGATCGCGGGCGGAGTGGCGCACGAGGTCCGCAACCCGCTCTTCGCCATCAGCACCATCGTGACCGCCCTCGAGAAGAAGCTCTCCGCGCAGCCGGAGTTTGAGAAGCACATTCACCACGTGCAGGAGCAGGTGCACCGCCTGAACCACCTCATGGAGGACCTGCTGGCACTCGGGCGTCCGGTGGACCCCGTGACGTTCACCCTGTGCGATCTCGAGGGGATCGCGCGGGACGCAGTGAGGCACCTGGAGGAGGCCACGCCGGAAATCGCGGGGCGGTGCGCGCTGATTTCCGATCCCGGGGGGGGACTGGCGGTCAAGGCGGATTCCGGTAAGCTCACCCAGGCCTTCATCAATCTGCTGCACAACGCCTTGGCCTTCTCGCCGGCTGGAGAGCCCGTGCGGGTGCGCTTGTGGCGGGAGGGGCGCGAAGCCTGCGTCGCCGTCTCCGATGCGGGGGAAGGCATTCCCGGGGACCTCATGGCGAGGCTTTTCGAGCCCTTCCAGAGCAAGCGCAAGGGCGGCACGGGCCTCGGCCTGGCCATCGTGCGCAAGACCGTTGGCGCCCACGGGGGCACCGTAACCGCCTTCAACAACGATCCCCATCCCGGCGCCACGTTCACGGTGCGATTGCCCATGGAGGCCGGAGATGGCTGCGCGGCGTCCGCGGGGACGCCGCGCGCGGCGGGGGGCATGCCGCCTCGCGGCTCCTCCCCGGAGGAGGACGTTCTCACTCGGGAGGAGGTGGCCCTGCTGCCGCCAGGCCTGGCGGCGGAGTTCCACCGGGCGACCCTGGAGGCCGACTACGATCGAATGGTGGCGCTCCTCGAGCTGACAAAGCGGAGCGACGCCCGCGTAGCCGAAAAGCTCCGCGTCCTGACCGAACGGTTCGAGTACCAGAAGCTGCTGGACCTCCTTCGGCCGGATGGAGGCGCCTGATGGACGCCTCCGGTCCCGGCCCGGCCGTCGCGAACATCCTCGTCGTGGACGACAGCCCCACCAACCTGAAGGTGCTTTCCCACATGCTCGCCGAAAGGGGCTACAAGGCGCGGCTCGTTCCCAACGGCGAGCTGGCCCTGAAGGCCGCGACGGCCCTCCCGCCGGACCTCATCCTGCTGGACATCAACATGCGCGGCATGGACGGGTTCGAAGTGTGCAGGCGGCTCAAGGCGGACCCGTCGCTGAGGGAGGTCCCGGTCATCTTCCTCAGCGGCCTGATCGAGACCGGGGAGAAGATCAAGGCGTTCGCCGTGGGCGGAGTGGACTATGTGACCAAGCCCTTCCAATTCGACGAGGTGGACGCCCGGATCAACACGCATCTCAAACTGCGCAGCCTGCAGCGGAAGCTCGAGGCGTTCAACCGCGACCTCCAGGGGATCGTGCAGGAACAGGTTCGAGAGATCTCGGACTCCCAGATGGCCACGATCTTCGCCCTTTCCAAGCTCGCGGAGTACCGCGACGCGGAGACGGGCAACCATTTGGCGCGCGTGCAGAGGTATTGCCGGACGCTGGCCGTGCACCTGGCGCGGCGGAAGGTCTACGGCGACCTTCTGAACGCCACGTTCATCGAGGACCTCTACCACGCGAGCCCGCTGCACGACATCGGCAAGGTCGGCATCCCCGACCACATCCTCCTCAAGCCGCAGCCCCTCACCCCCGAGGAGCTCAACGTCATGCAGACGCACACCCTTCTCGGGGCGCGGGCCTTGTCCTCCATCCTGTCGCAGTACCCGAACAACCACTTTCTGAAGATGGGCGTGGACCTCGCGCGCTCCCACCACGAGCGCTGGGACGCGAGCGGCTACCCCGACGGCTTGGCGGGAGCCGCCATCCCTCTCTCGGCCAGGATTCACGTGATCGCCGACCAGTACGACGCCCTGCGGAGCCCGAGGCCCTACAAGCCCGCCTTCGACGCCGCGAGAACCTACCGCATTCTTACGGAGGGGGACGGCCGGACGCTTCCGGCCCATTTCGACCCGGAGGTCCTTGAGGCGTTCAAACAGGCGGCTCCCGAATTCGAGGCCATCGGCGAAGCCTTGCGGGACGACAAGGCCAACGCGGCTCCCCGCCCCCGCACCGGGCGAGAGCGAGAAGGCGAAGGGTCCGTCCGCAGATAACCGAAGTCGAATCCGCGAAAGTCCGTGCAGGCGCCCCGTCTCGGCCTCCGCCTTCCCCGCCGGTTTTCCCGCCCCGTTTTCGCCCCGCCCCTCCTGAACGAACGGTTGCCTCCGAGGCCGCGGGAGCCCCGTTGACCGGGACGGTTTTCGCCTATAAAATCAACGAGTTTGGAGGCTCCTTGGGACTGAGGGCGCTGGCGCGGATCTGGAGGGTCTACATGGGCCGCCACCTGGGGCGGTTCGCCGGCGGCTTCGCCTTCATCGGAGTGGCCTCGCTGCTCTTCGCGGCCGAGGTCTACATGATCCGGTTCATCTTCGACGACCTGCTCAACCCCGGCGCCGACGTCCAGCGCCCGGGCTCCTTCTGGTACTGGGCCTCGCGGCTCGGGGCGGGTCGGCTCCTGACCCTGGACCGGGAGCACCTCTTCACCTACATCCCCGTCACGGTGGTGCTCATCTTCCTCCTCAAGGGGCTCTTCAACTACTTCGGCAAGTACTGGATGGACTCCGTGGGGCTCTGCGCCATCACCGACCTGCGCCAGGACCTCTACGCCAAGATGCTGCGGCAGGGACCGGACTTCTTCGAGGTCTACCCCACGGGGACGCTCATCTCGCGTCTGCTGAACGACATCGAGCGCATGAAGACGGCAGTGAGCGAGAAGCTCACCGAGATCGCCACGGCGATCTTCTCCCTGGCGGCGCTCATCGTCAGCGCCTTCCTCCAGAATTGGGAGCTGACCCTCCTCTCCTTCTTCACGGTTCCCATGGTGGCCTACCCCATGGCCCGGTTCTCGCGCAAGCTCCGCAAGGCGAGCTGGCGGAGCCAGGAGGAGATGGCCTCCCTCGCGGACCGGATGAAGGAGACCCTGGCGGGGGTCAAGATCGTCCAGATGTTCCGGATGGAGAAGGAGGAGGGGCGGCGCTTCAGGGACACCAACGAGGCGCTCCTGAGGGTGAACCTGAAGGCCACCCGCGTGATGGCCCTCACCACGCCGCTCATGGAGCTCATCGGGGCCTTCGCCATCGCGGCAATCCTCTACTACGGCCACTTCATGATCCTCTCGGGCCGCGCCACCCTCGGCACCTTCGGCGCCTTCCTCGCGACCCTCTACGCCATGTACGTTCCGGTGAAGAAGCTCTCCCAGGCCAACAACATCATCCAGCAGGCGGTGGCCGCGGCAGAGCGCTCGGTGGAGCTGCTGGACTGGGAGACCAAGGTGGTGGAGGCGCCGGGCGCGGCCGTCCTCCCGCCCTTCTCCCGCGACATCCGCTACGAGGGAGTGGAGTTCGGCTACGGGGCCGACCAGAAGGTCCTCGACGGGCTGGACCT
>JAKAIJ010000289.1 GCA_021814355.1 Acidobacteriota bacterium | reverse complement strand
TGGACTGGATGCTTCCGGGCATGTCGGGGGGGGACCTCCTGCGGGTCCTGCGCGCCGACAGCCGGTTCTCGCAGTGCGCGGTGGTCATGCTCACGGCCCGCGGTTCCGAGGTGGACGTGGTGGCGGGCCTGAACCAGGGGGCCGACGACTACGTGGTGAAGCCCTTCCGCACTCGGGAGCTCCTGGCCCGGCTCAAGGCGGTGCTGCGCCGCTACCGCTCCCCCGCGGCCGCGCCCGCGGACGGCGTGCGGAGGCACGGCGGCCTCTGGCTTGAGGCGGGGAGCTACCGCGCGGGCGACGACCGGGGCGCCTTCGACCTCACCCCCACCGAGTTCAAGCTCCTGGAGATGCTCCTGCGCCACCCGGGCCGCGTCTACACCCGGGGACAGATCCTCTCCACCCTCTGGCCCGACGACCGGGCCGTGGAAGACCGGGCGGTGGACGTCCACATCGCCCGCCTGCGGGAGAAGATGGGGCCCTCCCAGGGCTGGGTGGAGACGGTGCGCGGCGTGGGCTACCGTCTCAAGGACGGCTAAGGGCCTATCCGGGAAATAAGGCATGGTCGCGACGGAGGCCAGCCGCGATGAATGGCAAGGAAGCGAGCGAAGGGCGATGTTGGAGACCATCGGGTGAGCGAGCTGACGCAGCCAGGCGCGCGGATGGCCCCGTCCCTTCGGGCGCTCGCGGCGGGCGTCGCATCGCGGCGTTGCCCTCCCTCGAAAGGCGCTTCGCACAGCCTTACTTCGGTCGGCCGCCTTGCCCTGCTCGCCCGGCTCAGAGCGCGCGGCCGCGCCCTATTTTCGGATAGGCCCTAATGGCCTCCTTGAGGCGGTACCTGATGCTCTTCGCGGGGGTGGGCCTGCTTTTCCTCTGGGCGGGCGGGTTAGAGGGCTGGGAAGGGTGGCTCGTGCGCGCCCTGGCGGTCCTCTGCGGGGCGACCCTCTCCGCCTACTGGGCGGTGGCTCCCTGGCGGGAGATGCAGAGGGCGGCGGAGCGCATCGGCGGCGGCGACTACGAAGCCCGCCTCGACGACGTCACCCCGGGCGACCTGCAGGGCGCGGCGAGGGCCTTCAACGCCATGACCACGCGCCTGGCCGAGCTGCGGCGCCTCTCGGAGGAACGGGAGGGGCGCTTCCAGGCGGTCCTCGCGGCGGGGGGGCGGGCCATCCTCCTGATGGACCGGGAGGGCCGCATCCTCCTCGCGAGCCCCGCCACCCCCCAGCTTTTCCCGCGCTTCCGGGACGACGCCATGGTGGCCTCTCTGGGCCTCTCGGGCCTCTCCCAACTGGTGGAGGAGTCCCTCCAGACGCGGGAGGCCGGGTCCGCCACGCTGAGCGAGTCGGCGGCGGGCCGAGGCCGCGTTTTCGACGCCCGCACCGTCCCCCTCGAGGACGGGGGCGTTGTCGTCATCCTGGACGAGGTGACTACCCAGGCCCGGCTCGACCGGGTGAAGGCCGACCTCGTGGCCAACGTCTCCCACGAGCTGCGGACGCCGCTCGCCGCCGTGGCCTCCCTCGTGGAGACCCTCGAGGCCCCGGACCTGACCCCCCTCCAGCGAGCGGACTTCGAGGCCCGCCTCAAGCGCCAGCTCGCCCGAATGCAGTCCCTCGTGGAGGACCTCCTCTCCCTCTCGCGGCTCGAGGGGCGGCAGGTGGAGGTGCACCGGGAGCCCGTGGCCCTGGCCGGCCTGGTGCGGGAGCTCTTCGGCAACCTGGCCCCCCTCGCCCGGGCTGCAGAGGTGGAGCTGGAGGCGGACCTCGCCGAGGGCCTCACCCTGACCACCGACCGCACCCTGCTGGAGATGGCCCTGCGGAACCTCGTGGACAACGCCATCCGGTACAACCGGAGCGGAGGGAGGGTCGCGGTCCGCGGCGCCGCAGCCGGAGGGGAGGCGGTTCTCGAGGTGGCGGACACGGGGGAGGGAATCCCCGCCGTCCACTTGGATCGGATCTTCGAGCGATTCTACCGGGTGGATCCCCACCGTTCCCGGGAGAAGGGGGGCACGGGCCTGGGGCTCGCCATCGCGAAGCACGCCGTGGCCCAGCTCCAGGGCAAGGTCGCCGTGGAGAGCACGGTGGGCCTGGGCACCACCTTCCGCCTGATTCTCCCCCTCGTCTGACGCAAAGGCGCCGTCCGTTTCTTTTTCGCAACGACCGCGACAAAGACCAGCAACCGGAGGACGATACCGTGAGGATACGGGGGCACGGATGGTCCCCGTGCGGCACCCGATGAGAAGGAGAAGCGAAGATGAAGCGTGCGACTCTCGCGGTTCTGGCCCTGGCCGTCCTCGGCACCCTCGGCGCCGCGGCCCAGGAGGTGAGGGCCCTCACGGGGGCGGGCGCCACCTTCCCCTATCCGATCTACTCCAAGTGGGCCTACGAGTACCAGAAGGTCACCGGCGTCGGGCTCAACTACCAGTCCATCGGCTCGGGCGGCGGCATCCAGCAGATCAGCAACAGGACGGTGGACTTCGGCGCTTCCGACGCTCCTCTGAGCGGAGAGGAGCTGGCGGCCAAGGGACTCCTCCAGTTCCCCATGATCATCGGCGGCGTGGTGCCAGTGATCAACGTGTCGGGCATCGAGCCGGGCGCCCTTAAGCTGGACGGAGAGACCCTCGCCCGCCTCTTCCTCGGCGAGGTCAAGACCTGGAACGACCCGGCCCTCGCCAGGCTCAACCCGGGGCTTTCGCTCCCCGCCAAGAACGTCACGGTGGTCCACCGCGCCGACGGCTCGGGAACCAGCTTCATCTTCACCAATTACCTGAGCAGGGTCAGCGCCAAGTGGAAGAACAAGGTGGGCTTCGGGACCGCGGTGGAGTGGCCCGCGGGCCTCGGCGGAAAGGGCAACGAGGGCGTGGCCTCCTACGTGAAGCAGGTGGACGGCGCGGTGGGATACGTGGAGTACGCCTACGCCGTGCAGAAC
>JAKAIJ010000288.1 GCA_021814355.1 Acidobacteriota bacterium | reverse complement strand
GTGGTGGCCACCACGCGCCCCGAAACCCTCCTGGGCGACGCCGCCGTGGCGGTCCACCCCGAGGACCCGCGCTACAAGGACCTCGTGGGTAAGCGGGTCCTCCTGCCCGTGCTCGGCCGCCCCATCCCCGTCATCGCCGACGCGATGGTGGACCGGGAGTTCGGCACCGGGTGCGTGAAGATTACCCCCGCCCACGACCCCAACGACTTCGAGGCGGGCAAGCGCCACGCCCTGCCCGGGGTGGTGGTCATCGGCCCCGACGGCGTGATGACCGAGGCGGCCGGCCCCTACGCCGGGCAGGACCGATTCGCCGCCCGGAAGGGCGTCGTCCGCCAGCTCGAGGCGGAGGGGCTCCTGGTGAAGGTCCAGCCCCACACCCACGCCGTGGCCCACTGTCAGCGCTGCCACGCGGTGGTGGAGCCCGCCGTCTCCAAGCAGTGGTTCCTGCGCGTCGGGCCCCTGGCCGCTCCGGCCCGCGAAGCCGTCGAGCGCGGCGACATACGGATCATCCCCGACCACTGGCGCAAGGTCTACCTGAACTGGATGGCGGAGCTCCACGACTGGTGCATCTCGCGCCAGCTCTGGTGGGGCCACCGCATCCCGGCCTTCTACTGTACGGCCTGCGGGAAGGGGGCGGGCGCGGACGACCCGGACCGGGCTATGGCCGGCCTCGAGGACCTCGCCGCCTGCCCCTACTGCGGCGGCGCGGTGCGCCAGGACCCCGACGTTCTGGACACCTGGTTCTCCTCGCAGCTCTGGCCCTTCTCCACCCTGGGCTGGCCCGACCGGACCGAGGACCTGGCGCGGTACTATCCCACCACCGTCATGGAGACGGGCTACGACATCCTCTTCTTCTGGGTGGCCCGGATGATCATGGCGGGGCTCAAGTTCACGGGGAAAGCGCCATTCCGCGACGTCTTCCTCCACGGCCTCGTGAGGGACGCCCAGGGGCGCAAGATGAGCAAGACCCTGGGCAACGTCATTGACCCGCTGGAGCTCATCGGCCAGTACGGCGCCGACGCGGTCCGGTTCACCCTCGCCATCCTCTGCGTCCCGGGCACCGACGTGCCGCTGGACACGAAGCGGATGGAGGGTTACCGCGCCTTCGCCAACAAACTCTGGAACGCCACCCGCTTCGTCTTGATGCAGGTGGGCGAAGAGAGCCCCCCCGAGCCCGGCCTGGCCCGCCTGGGCCCGTGGGAGAGGTGGATCCTCGCCGAGCTGGAGCGCGCGGCGCGCTCGGTGAACGAGTCCCTCGAGTCCTTCCGGTTCTACGAGGCGGCCGACACCCTCTACCACTTCGCCTGGCACGCCTTCTGCGATTGGTACCTCGAGGCCTCCAAGCCCGCCCTGGCCGCCGGGGGCGCGAGGGCCGACGCGGCCCGCGCCACGCTGGTGCGGGTGCTCGACGGGACCCTGCGCCTGCTCCACCCCTTCATGCCCTTCCTCACCGAGGAACTCTGGCAGAAGGTTCCGGGCCGCGAAGGGTTCCTCATGACCGCGGCCTACCCGAAGGGGGACGGGGAGACCTTCGCGCCGGTCCGCATGGAGGCGCTCATGGAACTCGTCACGCGCTTGAGAAACCTTCGGGCCGAGAAGGGGATGCCCCCCGCCGCGCCCCTGGAGGTCGTGGTGGTCCCCGCCGAGGCGGACTCCGCTGAGGCGCTGGAGGCCTCCCGGGACGAGGTGCTCTTCTTGGCGCGGCTCTCGTCGCTCTCGGTGAACCAGGCGCTTCCGGAGGGCGCTGGCTGGGCCCAGGGGGTGGCCGCGGCCGGGAGGTTCGCCGCGAGGGCTCCCCAGGCCGCCCCCGCGGACCTGGCCCGGGAGCGCGCCCGGCTGGGGGCGGAGCTTGAGAAGATCCTCGGCGAGCGCGGGAAGTTCGCCGCCAAGCTCGAGAACCCTGCCTTCGTGGCCAAGGCCCCCCCCGAGGTGGTGGAAAAGAACCGCCGTCTCCTGGCCGAATTCGACCGAAAGGCCCGGGACGTGAGGGAGGCGCTCCATCGCCTTGCCCCTTGACGGCTCCCCGTCGCAAGGGCCATATTGGGGTCGAGGACTGGAGAGGAGGGCGCGCATGGCCGGAAGAGAACGCGGTGACGGGAAGTTGAGCCTCTTTATTTTCCTCGCCATCCTCGCCGCGGCGATTTTCGCGGCATGGAGGATCATTCCGCCCCGGGTCAACGCCTACGAGTTCCGCGACGAGATGACCAAGTGGAACACAGACCCGGACTACCGCATGCGCCGGGCCGACGAGGAGACCGTCATGAAGGAGCTCCTCCAGCGGGCCAGCGGGCTCAACCTCCCCATCAAAAAGGAGAACCTCAAGATCCGGAGGGACGGGGAGTGGATGCGCATGAAGGCCACCTTCGACGTTCCGGTGGACCTCAAGGTGTACACGTACGTCATGCACTTCGAGTTCGAGGAGCCGAAGACCTGACGCCGTGTCCCGCACGCCACCGCCTCGCATAGAACTCCACCTGCACCTGGAGGGCGCCCTCGCCCTCCAGGATGCGTTTCGGCTGGTCCGCCGCCACGGCCTCGCCGAGGCCGAGCGCGCGGCCCTCCCCTCCCTCTACCGCCACGCGGATTTCGCCGAATTCCTGGCCCATTTCGGGGCGGTGACGGGCCTTTTGAAGGAGCCCCGGGACCTGGGCTGGCTCCTGGTCCGGGTCCGCCGCCGTCTGGCCCGGCAGGGGGTCCTTTACGCGGAGGTTCGGGTCTCCCCCTCGGTCTGGGAGCGGCGCGGAATGGACCCTCTGGAGGGGATGGAGGCGCTCTGCGCCGTCCGGTCCTCCGGCCCTCCCGAGACGACCTTCATCGTGGACGCCGTGCGTCAGTGGGGACGGAGTGGAGTAGAGCGCGACCTCGGGCTCGCCCTGCGGTACCGCCGCCGGGGCGTGGTCGCCCTGGGACTCGGAGGCGACGAGGCGGCGGCGCCCGCCCGGCGCTTCCC
>JAKAIJ010000287.1 GCA_021814355.1 Acidobacteriota bacterium | reverse complement strand
AGGTGGACCTGCCCCGGCTCGGGAGCCGGCTGGAGACGACCCTCGGCCGCCTGCCCAAGATGCAGGGCGGCGCGGAGCCCCAGGTCTCGCGCCTTTTGGGCGGGGTCCTCGAAGCCTCGCTCCAGAAGGCCGCCTTCTTCAAGGACGAGTACGTCTCCACCGAGCACCTGCTGGCGGCCCTCCTGGAAGCCTCCGGCTGCGAGGCCTCCAAGGCGCTGCGGGCCGCGGGGGTGGACGAGGAACGCCTGCTCTCGGCCCTGCGGGAGGTGCGGGGCTCCCAGCGCGTCACCGACGACAGCCCCGAGGGCAAGTACCGGGCCCTGGAGCAATACGGCAAGGACCTGACCGAGCTGGCGCGGCGCGGGAAGCTCGACCCGGTCATCGGCCGCGACGCCGAGATCCGCCGGCTCACCCAGGTGCTGGCGCGGCGGACCAAGAACAACCCCGTCCTGGTGGGCGACCCCGGCGTGGGCAAGACCGCCATCGTGGAGGGGCTTGCGGGGCGCATCGTGGCGGGCGATGTCCCCGAGCCGCTGCGCGACAAGCGGGTCGTCCAGCTCGACCTGGCGGCGCTGGTGGCGGGCACCAAGTTCCGCGGCGAGTTCGAGGAGCGCCTCAAGGCCGTGGTGAAGGAGATCGCCGCGGGCGAGGGGGACATCCTGCTCTTCGTGGACGAAATGCACACCCTCGTCGGCGCGGGGGCGACGGAGGGCTCCATGGACGCCGCCAACATCCTCAAGCCCTCCCTAGCCCGCGGCGAGCTCCACGCCATCGGCGCAACCACCCTCGGCGAATACCGCAAGCACATCGAGAAAGACCCGGCCCTCGAGCGCCGCTTCCAACCGGTCTACGTGGGCGAGCCCGCCGTGGAAGACGCGGTGGCCATCCTGCGCGGCCTGAAGGAGCGGTTCGAGGTGCACCACGGCGTGCGGATACGCGACGCGGCCCTCGTGGCGGCCGTGACCCTGTCGCACCGCTACATCCACGACCGGTTCCTTCCCGACAAGGCCATTGACCTGATGGACGAGGCCGCCGCGCGGCTCCGCATCCAGGTGGACTCCATGCCCTACGCCCTGGACACCCTCGAGCGGCGGCTCTCCTCCCTCCAGATCGAGAAGCAGGCCCTTCTTCGCGAGAAGGAACAGCCGCACGCGGCCTCGCGGCTCGCCGAGCTCGAGGCGGAGCTGGCGGCGGCCCGCGAGGGGGCCGCCGCGACCCGCGCGCGCTGGCAGGCCGAGCGCGACGCCATCAAGACGATCCAGGAGCAGAGGCGCGACCTGGAGGCGCTGCGCGGCGAGGCCGAGCGGGCCGAGCGGGCGGGCGACTACGAGGCCGCGGCTCAACTGAAGTACGGGAAGCTGCCCGAGCTGGAGCGCCGGGTCCAGGAGACCCAGGCGCGGCTCGCCGCCCTCCAGAAGGACCAGGCCCTCCTGAAGGAGGAGGTGGACGAGGAGGACATCGCCTTGGTGGTCTCCGCCTGGACGGGGATCCCCGTGGCCCGGATGCTCGAGGGCGAGCGGGAGAAGCTCCTGCGGATGGAGGAGCGACTCCGGACCCGTGTCGTGGGCCAGGACGCCGCGCTGGCCTCGGTTTCGGACGCCGTGCGCCGCTCCCGGTCGGGGCTCTCGGACCCGCACCGCCCCGTGGGCTCGTTCCTCTTCATGGGCCCCACGGGCGTGGGCAAGACGGAGCTCTGCAAGGCCCTCGCGGAGTTCCTCTTCGACGACGAGCGGGCCGTGGTGCGGCTCGACATGAGCGAGTACATGGAGAAGCACTCGGTGGCCCGGCTCATCGGCGCGCCTCCCGGCTACATCGGCCACGACGAGGGGGGCCAGCTCACCGAGGCGGTGCGCCGGCGGCCCTACTGCGTGGTCCTGCTCGACGAGGTGGAGAAGGCCCACCCCGAGGTCTTCAACATCCTCCTCCAGGTGCTGGACGACGGCCGCCTCACCGACGGACGCGGGCGGACCGTGGACTTCACCCAGGCCCTTCTGGTGATGACCAGCAACATCGGCTCGCGCTGGATCCAGGATCTGTCCCAGAGCGACCCCGAGCGCATGCGGGAGAAGATCCGGGAGGAGCTCCGGGCCACCTTCCGGCCCGAGTTTCTCAACCGGGTGGACGAGGTGGTGCTCTTTCGCTCCCTCGGCCGGGAGGATCTCGCGGGCATCGTGGAGATCCAGACGCGGGCGCTCTCCGCGCGGGTAGCCGCGCGGGGCTTCGGTTTGGAGGTGACTCCCGCGGCGCGGGCGTTCCTGGCGGAGACGGGCTACGACCCGGTCTACGGGGCGCGGCCCCTGAAGCGGGCGCTGCAGCACTGGGTCGAGAACCCGCTCTCCAAGCGCATCCTGGCGGGCGAGTTTCCCCCCGAGAGCCGCATCCGCGTGGACCGCGCGGGCGCCGGGTTGACCTTCACCAGGGCGGAGCCGTAGTAGAATGAGAAACGCGGCCCCGTCCCGGACGGGGGCGCGTCCCATAGGAGCCATCCATGTACAACTGGTTCAAGACCTTCGTGCTGCTCGTCGCCCTCGCGGCGCTGCTCGTCCTGGTGGGAGGCCTGGTCGGCGGACCCCGGGGGGCCGTGGTCGCGTTCGCCTTCTCGCTCGCCCTGAACCTCTTCTCCTACTGGTTCAGCGACAGGCTGGTCCTGATGCGCTACGGCGCGCGGGAGCTCGCCGAGGCCGAGGCGCCGCGGGTCCACGCCGTGGTGGCCGAACTCTCCCAGGCGGCGGGAATCCCCAAGCCCCGGGTCTACCGCATCCCCGACGCCTCGCCCAACGCCTTCGCCACGGGACGGGGGCCTTCCCACGCCGCCGTCGCGGTGACGGACGGGGTTCTCGAGCTGCTCGACGAGGAGGAGCTCAAGGGGGTGCTGGCCCACGAGCTCGCCCACGTGAAGCACCGTGACATCCTCGTCATGACCGTGGTGGCGTCGGTGGCCGGCGCCATCATGA
>JAKAIJ010000045.1 GCA_021814355.1 Acidobacteriota bacterium | reverse complement strand
GGTCCTCCAGCGGCTCACCAGTGCCGTGGAGCAGGCCGACTACACCGTCCTCATCACCGACCGCGACGGCACCATCGAGTACGTGAACCGGGCCTTCGAGCGGGTCTCGGGATACGACCGCGGGGAGGCCGTCGGCCAGAACCCCCGCTTTCTGAAGTCGGGCGAGCACGACCGGGCCTTCTACCGCCACATGTGGGAGACCATCCTGGCGGGCGAGACCTACAAGGGGATGGTGGTCAACCGGACGAAGGACGGCGGCCTCTACTTCGAGGACAAGACCATCACTCCTCTCCTCGACTCTGAGGGAAACGTGACCCACTTCGTCTCCACGGGCCGGAACGTCACCGACAGCCTCCGGGTTCAAGAGGACCTCCGCCGGAGCGAGGAGCGCTACGCGCTCTCGGCCCAGGGGGCCAACGACGGTCTCTGGGACTGGGACCTGCGGGAGGACGAGGTCTACTACTCGCCCCGGTGGAAGGACATGCTTGGGTTCGCCCCCCTGGAGATGGGCTCCGGGCCCGACGAGTGGACTTCTCGCATCCACCCCGAGGACCTGCCGGAGTTCCATGAGAAACTCAAGGGGCACCTGGACGCCACCGCCCCCCACTTCGAGGCAGAGTATCGCATCCGCCACCGCGACGGCCAGTGGCGCTGGATGCTCGCCCGTGGCATGGCGGTGCGGGACAGCCGGGGGAGACCCTACCGGATCGCGGGCTCCCAGACCGACATCAGCGCGCGCAAGGAGAGCGAGGCCCAGCTCCTCCACGACGCCCTCCACGACGCTCTGACCGATCTGCCCAACCGGGCCCTCTTCATGGACCGGCTCGGGCAGGCCATCGCCCGGGGCCGCCGGAACCCCGAGCAGCAGTTCGGCGTTCTCTTCCTGGACCTGGACCGGTTCAAGATCGTCAACGACAGCCTCGGCCACGCCATCGGCGACAAGCTCCTGGTGGAGATGGCCAAGCGGCTCTCGG
The DNA here is from genome assembly GCA_021814355.1 of Acidobacteriota bacterium. Lineage (GTDB taxonomy): Bacteria > Acidobacteriota > UBA4820 > UBA4820 > DSQY01 > JAEMPZ01. The sequence continues at coordinate 12,555 of JAKAIJ010000045.1, read as the reverse complement.
CCTCGATCCGCCCGGCGGACACCGTGGCGCGGCTCGGTGGGGACGAGTTCGTCATCCTCCTGGACGAGATTCGCGACGCGGGGGACGCCATGCACTTCGCGAACCGCGTACAGAAGGCCCTCCAGGCGCCTTTTGAGGTGGAGGGCCGCGAGGTCTACAGCACGGCCAGCATCGGCATCTCGCTCAGCGCCCTCGGGTACGAGCGGCCCGACGACATGCTGCGCGATGCGGACACCGCCATGTACCGCGCCAAGAGCCTCGGGAAGGCCCGGTTCGCCGTCTTCGACCGGGCCATGCACGAGAGCGCCCTCTCCCTGCTCGAGCTCGAGACCGACCTGCGGCGGGCCAGCGAGCACGGCGATTTCCAGCTCTACTACCAGCCCATCGTCTCCATGCGGACGGGGCGCATCGCAGGGTTCGAGGCGCTCCTGCGCTGGCCCCACCCGACCAAGGGGTTCATCCCCCCCGCCAAGTTCATCCCCCTCGCCGAGGAGACCGGGCTCATCATCCCGATGGGCCAACGCATCCTCCGCGAGGCGTGCCGCCAGCTCCGGACCTGGCAGGGAAAGTTCCCCGCTTCGCCGCCCCTGATGATGAGCGTGAACCTCTCGGGGGTCCAGATGTTCCAGCCCGAGCTCATCATGCAGATTGACCTCGCGCTGCGCGAGTTCGGCATTGACGGACGCACCCTCAAGATCGAGATCACCGAGAGCGTCATCATGGAGCACGCCCAGTACGCCTACGACATGCTCCTCCAGATGAAGACCCAGAACATCCGGCTGGCCATTGACGACTTCGGCACGGGCTACTCCTCCATGAGCTACCTGCGGCGGTACCCCATTGACACGGTGAAGGTGGACCACTCCTTCGTGGCGAAGATCAACCTGGATGAGGAGAGCCTGGAGATCGTGCGCTCCATCGTCACCATGGCCCACAACCTCAAGATGGACGTGGTGGCGGAGGGGGTGGAGACCCCCGAGCAGCTCGCCCGCATCCGCGCCCTCGGCTGCGAGTTCGCCCAGGGGTTCTACTTCTCCAAGGCGGTGGACCGCGACGCGGCCGAGGCCCTCCTCGCCGGCAACTGGACCTGGTAGCCGCGAAGCGGAGCGCGCGGGCAAAGATCCGCCCGAGGCCCGTCCTCTTTTGTCCTCCGCTCGCATCCCCGCCAACTCCCGCTGCTTTTCAAGAAACCCCGCTCTCGTTACACTATGGTGATCGGAGAGCCCATGCCCGACCGCTTCGAACTTGTCGCCCCCTTCGAGCCCACGGGGGACCAACCCGCGGCCATCGGGGCCCTCGTGCGCCGGGTTGAGGCGGGCGAGCGCCACAGCGTCCTTCTGGGCGTGACGGGTTCGGGCAAGACCTTCACGATGGCCGCCGTGGCCGCCGCCCTCAACCGGCCCACCCTCGTCATCGCCCACAACAAGACCCTCGCGGCCCAGCTCTACGCCGAATTCCGCCAGTTCTTTCCGAACAACGCGGTGGAATATTTCGTCTCGTACTACGACTACTACCAGCCCGAGGCCTACGTCCCCGCGACCGACACCTACATTGAGAAGGAGTCCACCATCAACGAGGAGATAGACCGGCTGCGCCTGAGCGCCACCAAGGCGCTCATGGAGCGCCGGGACGTCCTCATCGTGGCCTCCGTCTCGTGCATCTACGGCCTGGGCGCCCCCGAGTCCTACGGCGGGATGACCGTGCCCATCCGGACGGGCGAGGCGCTCGACCGTCAGAAGCTCCTGCGCAAGCTGGTGGATCTGCTCTACACTCGGACCCCATTGGTCTTGGAACGCGGCCGCTTTCGGGTGCGGGGAGACGTGCTCGAGATCTACCCCTCCTACGAGGAGTCGGCCTACCGGGTGGAGTTCTTCGACGAGGAGGTGGAGCGCATCGCCAAAGTGGACCCCCTCACCGGCGAGATCGAGGGGGAGATCGAAGGGCTCACCCTCTTTCCGCGCACCCACTACGCCACGCCGCGGGAGCAGGTCCTGGCCGCGGTCGAGACGATCAAGGCCGAATTGAAGGAGCGCCTGCGGGAGTTTGAATCCCAAGGGAAGCTCCTGGAGGCCCAGCGCCTCGCCCAGCGTACCCAGTTCGATGTGGAGATGATGGCCGAGATCGGCTACTGCAACGGGGTCGAGAACTACAGCCGCCACCTGACGGGCCGGGCGTCGGGCGAGCCTCCGCCGACCCTCATCGAATACCTCCCGACCGACGCCGTCGTCTTCCTCGACGAGTCCCACATGACGGTGCCCCAGCTTCAAGCCATGTATCGCGGCGACCGGTCGCGCAAGCAGACCCTCGTGGACTACGGTTTTCGTCTTCCATCGGCCCTCGACAACCGCCCCCTCCAGTTCGAGGAGTTCATGGCCGTCGCCCCCCAGCTCGTTTACGTTTCCGCCACCCCCGGGCCCTGGGAGCTGCGCGCCGCGGGGGGAGTGAGCGCCGAACAGGTGGTCCGCCCCACCGGCCTCATGGACCCCGAGGTGGAGGTGCGCCCCGCCACGGGCCAGGTGGAGGACCTCTACAAGGAATGCCGCGGCGTCGTGGCCAAGGGTCAGCGCGTCCTCGTCACGACGATGACCAAGAAGATGGCCGAGGAGCTGACGACCTACTTCAAGGAGCTGGGGTTGAAGGCGGAATACCTCCACAGCGACGTGGAGACCCTGGACCGCGTGAAGATCCTGCGCAGCCTGCGGAAGGGGGACATCGAGGTGCTGGTGGGGGTGAACCTCCTACGGGAAGGGCTCGACCTGCCCGAGGTGAGCCGCGTGGCGGTCCTGGACGCCGACAAGGAGGGATTCCTGCGCAGCCGCGGGGCCCTCATCCAGACCATGGGGCGGGCCGCCCGGAACGTGGAGGGCAGGGTCCTTCTCTACGCCGACCACGAGACCGAGGCCATGCGCCAGGCCATCGCCGAGACGGAGCGTCGGCGCGAAAAGCAGCGGGCCTACAACGCCGAACGCGGCATCACCCCCCAGAGCATCGTCAAGAGCCTGGACACCGTCCTGTCGAGCGTCTTCGAGCGCGACTACTACGGCGTGCCGCAGGCCGCCGAGGAGCCGGGCTCCTATCTCACCCCGGAAGCCGCGGCCGAAGAGATCGCGGCCCTCGAAAAGGCGATGTTTGCCGCCGCCGCCGAGTACCGGTACGAGGAGGCTGCCGAGCTGCGCGACCGCGTCCGCGCCCTGCGGGAGAGAATCATCCAAGAGTGACGGCCGGCGGGTGGACGACTCGAACAGGAGGAGCTCGCCGGAACCGGCCGGTTTTGCACGGCCCCCTTCGGACCCGCCGCGTTTGCTGCGCGTCCGCCGGAGGTTTGACGGAGCGCCTCCCTTTCGTTATCTTAAAGAGTAGAGACCGTGGCTCCGGCTGGCCCCGGAGCCAGCGGAGGGGAATTCGCCCATGAAGGATTTCGTCTGCCCCGCCTGTCAGAGCGCCTTTCAGGTGCCGTCCGCAAAGATCCCGCCGGCGGGGGCCCGGGGACGTTGCAAGGCCTGCGGCGCCGCCCTCACGAGCTTCCCCGACGGCCGGGTCGCCTCGGGGGACACGCCGCCCCCGGCGCCGCCGCCGCCCGACGAGCCTATCTGGTCCCTCCGTCTCCAGAATCCGAACGCCCTCATCGGCTCCGGGCCCTTCCGGCTGGCCGAGCTGCGGGAGATGATTCTGCGCGACGAAGTGACCGAGGACGACCAGGTGCGCATCCCCGGCGGCACGTGGCTTCCCCTGCGCGCCTATCCCGCCATGAACCCGATCTGGGCCGAGCGGGTCCAGCTTATGAAGGAGCTGCACGGCGACGAGGACCACTGCGCCAAACACCGGGACCGAACCGCCCCCTGGCGCTGCCCCAAGTGTAAGAACTACCTTTGCGAAGAGTGCGTGGTGAATAAGCCCTACATCGAGGGCGGGGCCCCGCGCTGGATGTGCGCCGCCTGCGACTTCGACGCTTCCGCCACGGGCGCCTCCAGGCCCGGGACGATCAAACGGATCATCACCACCATCCCAGGCTCCCCCAAGAAACCCTGACTGCTCTCCCACCGGCGCGGGCCGGGAGCGCCGCTCCCGTTCGGTGGCTGCCCTCACGAAAAGGGCGGGCCTTTCGGCCCGCCCGGGGTGTGGAGGAAGGAAGACTCTGGTTCACTGCAGCTCGCGCCACCAGATGGGCAGCGGGTTGGAGAGGCCCTCGGTGGGGTTGACGCCGGGCACCTCGGAGACACCCGCCCGCTTGCCCTTGCCGACGCCCGACTTGGCGACGATGACCTTGCCGCCGCTGATGCCGAACCCGGAGCCCGCGCCCGACCCGGCGCTGTAGACGTCGAGGCTGTTCTGGGCCGGGACCCCGGTGGCCCCGATGGTCACCGTCAGCTTCACGATGTAGCTGGTCCCCGCGCAGTCCGCGCTGTCCGGGTCGTAGAGCAGGAAGAGCGCGACGGGGTTGCCCGTGTCGCCGATGGGGACGAAGAGGAACGGGGGCGCCGTGGCCTGGGTGCGCGGTCCGAGGGCGTAGGTCGTGGGGGGCGTGGTCGTGGTGTCCGTGTAGGTCAGCGAGTTGATCTTGATCCGGAGGACGTTGCCGGCGGGAACCGACCCGGCGGAGGTGGGCGTCCGGGCGGCGAGGTAGAGGCTGGGGGCGAAGTAGGTTCCCGTTCCCACGTTGGGGCCGGTGACGTCGGGGTCCTTCTCGTAGAACGTGCCGCTGACGAAAGCGTAGAGGTCGTAGCCCACGCTCGCCTTGTAGTAGCCGCTCACGGCCGGCGGGTAGTAGATAGGCTGGGACTGGCCCGCCTTGGTGGAGGCGTCAATGCCCACCGACGGGACCCAGGAGGGGGACGGCATGAACCAGATGCGGCCGTGGAGGTCGGGCTGGACCGCCATGTTCACCAGGTTGTCCGGGTAGTAGGCCTTGGCCGTCATGCTGTAGATGACCGCGTCCGAGAAGGTCTGGTTCCGCATGTAGGGCGTCGGCGTCGTCTGGGGCGAGAGAGCGTTGCTGGCGAAGGTCCCGTACACCGGGTCGAAGGTGTAGGCGTACGGCGTGGTCGTTGTGTTGTTGGGGTCGTATCCCGAACCCACCACGCCCTTCGTGTCGGTGGGGGTGCTTGCGCCCATCGCCGGGACGCTCCAGGTGGCCTGCAGGCCGGGGAGGCTTGTGCCGTTCTTGTTCCAGACGAGCCCGATGGGGGGCTGGGTGGGGTTGGCGATGATGTTGCCCACCGGGTCGGTGACGTCGAGGGCCGCCAGGCCGTTTCCGCCCGGTCCTTCGCTCAGGTAGAGGACCGTCTTGTATTTGTTGGCCGCGGGGAACCAGACGTCGCCGAACCGGGGCGAGTTGGCCACGCCGTAGATGTGGTCGCCCGGGAGCTTCGGCTCGCCCACGGGGGCCCCGACCGGGTCGTAGCTGTTGTAGAGGTCCACCTGCTTGGCGAGCAGGTTGGGTGGCAGGACCGCCACCATCTCGCTTCCCGCCGGATAGGTGGTGCCGCCGATGGTCTTGCTCGAGACCAGGAAGGCGTGGAGTATCCCGTCGTTGGCGCCCACCCAGAGGAGAGGGGTCCGCGTGGCGTAGGTGGACTCGAACCCCGTGTGGTCCTGGACGAAGCCCTGCTTGTACCGCTGCGGCGCCTGGATGATGGCCGGGGTGGAGTTGACGATGGGGCCCAGCGTCCAGGGCCGGGCGGCCCCGACGCCGTTGTTGCCCCGGGCGAAGTCCAGCACGTTGCTCGTGAAGTTGGCCGCGGTGAAGCCGGGGCTGAAGGCGGCCGCGGCGGCCTGGATCTGGGAGAGGTTGGTGGACTTGAGCTCCAGGAGGTTGCCGCTCGTATCCCAGGTGTACATGCGCCGGGAGGCCGCCGTCTGGGTGGCGAGGACGGCGCCCGCGTCGAAGGCGAGGTAGAGCGGGTCCGTGGGGAGCTTGCTGGTGTCGAAGCCGTAGACGTGGCCCTTCCAGGAGGGGTACTCCGCCGAGGCGAGGATGGCGAGGGTCCCGCTGGAGGTGGAGGAGGCGGAGATCGGCGCCGAGGTGGTGTAGTCGCCCGCCGCCACCGCGGCGATGATGGCCGCGAAGGCGTCCTTCAAGGCCGAGGCGGTGGTGGCGAAGTAGGCGTAGTTGCCGTGGGCCGTGCTGTACTTGGACTCGTCGCCCACCGCGGTGGGCAGGTACGGGTCCGCCGCGGTGTCGAAGCCGGCGTCGCCGTTGGGCGAGCTGGCGTCGGTGTGGCCCATGTAGGCGTCGAAGTTCAGCTCGCAGGGGCTCACCGCCGTGCTCACGCCGATGACCCAGGTGCGGGCGTAGAGGTTCGCCGTCTTGGCGGGGATGGGAGGCGAGCCCGGGATGGCGGGCATGGCGGCGGTGAGGTACCAGAGCTCCTCGGTTTTCTTGGCCGGGAAGAGGTCGTAGCGCCGCGCGACGCCGCCGCGCCGGTCGCAGTCGTAGCCGGAGCTGCTCGCGTCGCAGATGTAGGGCATGGTGGAGCCGCAGGGGTTGATCCAGTCGCCGCCGTTGGGGTTGCAGCTGTTGGAGAGGCCGTCGGTGACGAGGATGACGCCGTAGGTCCGGCCGCACTTGGCGAACTTCACGTCGGGCCCGCTCTGGGTCCAGGTCGTCCCCGCGGAGTCGGTAAAGGAGCCGCCCGTGGCGGTCTTCTGGAGGATGGTCTTGGCGAAGTTCAGGCCACCGCTGGTGTTGGTGCCGCCGCTGGCGTTGAGGCCGCCGTCCTTCTGGAGCTTCAAGTAGTTCTCGATGGCCGTGACGTTGCCCCCCTCGTTGCGGTCAATGAGGGTCAGGTTCCGGGTGGTCATGCAGTCGCCGTTGCCGGTGGAGAAGATCGCGAGGCCCCAGTTCACTAGGCTCGAGGTCTTGCCCACCAGGTCCTGGGGAGGCGACGAGAGGGTGAGCCCCGGGCAGGTCGGCGTGGGGGCCGGCGAGGGGTTGCCGGCGGAGGGGGCCGGGATGGTGGGCGCCGTGAAGGGGGGCGCCGGCTGGCTGGAGCAGGTGGCCGTCACCTTGTTCCAGTAGGGCTCGCCGTTGACGTTGAGGCCCATGAAGGTCCAGCCCGCGTAGGTAACCGGCCAGGGGCTGGGGGCGTTGAGTGCGTAGAGGCTTACGTACATGCCCAGGGCGTTCTTCACCACCGCCATGCGGCTGGGCCCGTGCTTGGTGAGGGTGGCGGTCCAGGTCTTGCCCTGACTCCCCGTGCAGCCCGAGGTGTTGCTCCGGGTGAAGGTCCAGGTGGGGAGGCCCACGCCGTCCACGCCGGCGCTCTTGGTCGAGGTCTGCTCCCAGACCATCGAGCCGGTCACGTCCAGCACGATGAGCAGGTTCGGGTGGGCGAACTGGTGGGTGATCTGGAGCATGGGGTCGTAGCCCTCCACCGAGGGCTGCGCCGCCGCGGGGAGGGCGCAGAGGGCCAGCGCCGCCGCGAGAACCAGTGCCGTCGTTTTCATCCTGCTCGTCATGGCCGTTCTCCCATCAGACATTCTCGTTCCCAAAAACGGGCCGGACGGTTCGCCCCGGTCGTCAGCGGATGCCGCCGGAGCCCGTGCCGCCCGTGTTTCCGCCCTTCTGCGGGCCGCCTTCGCCGCCGGTCCCGCCCACGAACATCTGTTCCTCGATCACCTTGCGCACGGTCTGACCAGAGCCCGTCTGGATGAGCCCCACGGAGATGAGGTTTACCCGCGTGTCGCCGTCCACCGTGGCACTGTTGGTGGTGTCCTCCACGTTGTTGCGCACGTAGAGGCTGTAGGTGGCCTGGTAGCCCTCGTTCCCCGAGGGGAGGGGCTGGTCGAGGACCTCGCCCACCACGGTGGGATCGGTGAGCGGGATGCCCAGGTAGCCGCCGCCGGGGACGTCGAGGTTGTTGGCCGAGGGGTGCGTCAGGGCCGTGCCGATGTAGTTCGCGTTGACCTTGGCCTGGTCCACGAGCGACTTCTCGCCCCACCGCAGCCCCGTTTCCGCGGCGTACATGGCCGCCTTTTGCAGCTTGTCGGTGCCCGAAATGCGGTCCTCGGTGGTCATGTAGAAGAGGGCCGCGATGCCCACCATGGTGAGGACGAACACCACCAGAATGACCGTGATCAGCGCGCTTCCCCGTTCCTGTCTCATCGTCAGCCCCCGAGCATTCGGTTCCGGACCATGACCGTGGAGGTCAGCCGGTAGTGGTAAAACTTGTCCTGGGCGGCGGCGGCGGCGCGGTCCTCCGAGGCGGGGCGGAAGTAGCGCGAGAAGATCTGGCTCGGCACCTCCTGGTTCGCCCGGGCCGTGATGGAGATGCGCAGGCCCCGCACGTCGCCCACGTCGCGGACGGCCGTGGGGTAGGTATCCTGGGTGGGGACGTTGTTCGACGGCCCTCCCGCAAGCTGGTGGCCGGGGGAGTCGTTCCAGACCGTGCCGTCGTTGTAGATCCAGGCGATCTGGAGGTCCTCGAGGTTCTCGAGCAGCGGCGTGAACTGGTTGGCCGGGTCGGTGTCGGCCACCGTGTCCGTGTTGGGGTCGAAGAGCCCCACCTTCTGTTGGAGGATGCCGCCCCGCACCCGGAAGGCCATGTACTGGATGCCCGCCGAGATGGACGAGCCCGCGGCCACCACGCCGAGGTACCGCGGGCCATAGACGTTGCTGGCGCCGCCGGGCTGGATGGCGACGGTGGCCTGGGCGGCGGCGCAGTTGCTGGCCGTGTAGCCCGTGATGCGGAAGTAGGCCCAGTTCCCGCTCTGGTCCACCACGGTCAGGAGATCCCGGTTGTTGGCGTTGTGGGGGGTGTCCGCTTGGAGGGCGGCCAGGTTGGCGGGGTCGCCTCCGCCGCACCCCTCGCTGAAGACCAGCACCGCCGTCGTGGCCGCCGTGAGGTCGCCGGGGCCGTCCCAGCTGCTGAAGCTGATCCGCCGGTTGTTGCTGGCCCGGCCGAGGGTGATGATGTCCGTGTCCACGTCGGCCAGCGCGGCGTTCTGGACGTTGTTCCAGGTGGCTTGGACGTACTGGCCGCCCACGCCGTTGACGGCGTTGACGCGGTACCAGGTCACCAGGGCGTTCGGGTTGGCCGGGCTGTTCATGTCCGTGGCGGACCGCACGAAGTTGGAGAGGTAGTCCACGGCGCGCCTGGCGTTCTGCCGGGGCTGGGCGAAGAGCTCCTGCTTCTGCGAGAAGGAGCGCATGCTGAACAGGAAGGTCATGGAGAGCACCAGGATGATCAGCAGCAGCGTGAGGGAGATCGTGGCCTCGATCAGCGTGAAGCCGCGCTCCCGGTGGTCACTACTGTGGGATTCTGGAGACATAGTCCACCCTCTTGCCGGAGATGCCGGCTCCACCGTAAAGGCGCCCCTGGGCCGAGTTTTTGTTCGGGACCGCGGTGGCGGTGATCCGCCAGAAGGTTGCTCCCTCGGCCACGATGGTGTAGGAGAGCCGGTAAGGCTCGCCCGTCCCCGAGACCACGTTGGCGCCCGCGGGGCCCCAGTAGGCGTATTCCGGTTCAGTACCCAGATAAGGCAGGTTGTAGGTCCCGGCCGCGATGGGGTTGGGGAACCCGCTGTTGGCCGGGGCCGCCCCGCCCCCCTTGATGATCGCCGAGATGAACCGGATGTTCTCGGTCACCTGCTCGCACTTGTAGGTCAGCTCCGTGCGGGCCGCGGCGCCGAGGTTCACCATGTAGGCCACGGAGAACATCTGCAGGATCCCGATCATCAGGATCATGAGGATGAACAGGGCGATCAGGACCTCGATGAGGCTGCTGCCCCGCTCCCTCTCTTCGGTCGTGTGGCGTCGGTCGCGCATGGTCTTCGCTCCCCTGCCGGTCAGAACATCACCCGGTCCAGCGACGAGTGCCAGAGCGGGCTGACGGTGATGTCGTAGCGGAACCGCGGGTGCAGCACCCCGGCGAGCATCTCCTGGTGGGTCAGGGAGATCCGGGTAAGCTGGCTGATCTGGGCGGCGGGGGCCGCCGTAGGGTTGAAGGGCAGGCCCCGGGGGTCGCAGAGCAGGACGAAGCTCCCCGCCGCGGGGCCACCCCCGACCGCGGGCCAGTTGTTGAGCCCGCCCCAGGTGGGGGGCTGCGGCGAGAGGGCCATATCCTGGGTGATGATCATGACGTCCTCGGTCACCGGCAGGTCGGGGCCCGCAGCCGGCGCGGCCGGGTTGAAGTCGAGGATATCGTTGGCGTTGGTGTCCGTCACCAGGAAGACGGTCCAGGAGCCCGCGCCGTAGGGACTGGCCGCGGGGTTGGGGGAGATGACCACGAAGACGCCCCGGCTCCGCTCCGCCGAGACCACGTAGGCCCGCTCGATGAAGCTCTGGAGCTGGCGCGCGGCCGTCTCGAGGCGCTGCTTCTTGAGGGTGGTGCTGACGTTGATGGTGAGAACCATCGCGATGATGGCGATGATGAACACCACCACGAGCAGCTCGATGAGGGAGAAACCCGCCTCCCGGCTCTTCGCGCCGCCCGTTTCTGCCCTGGGCCTCATGGCTGCCCTCCGCGTCTTTTCAAGCAATTCATCTGCCATCTCCAAAACCCCCGTTTCCGTGGCACCTGCGCGGCAGGCGCGTCCCGCCTCCCCGGAGTCAGTCACTTTTCGTAACGGCCTCGGCGCTCCAGCGCCAACAGCCGCTCCTTCGTCTCCAGCCCGCCCCCGAACCCGCCGAGCCCCGTCCGCGCCACCACCCGGTGGCACGGAATGACCAGGGCGATGCGGTTGGCCCCGCAGGCGCTTCCCACCGCCCGGGTGGCGCCGGGCCGCCCCACCCACGCCGCCACGTCCCCGTAAGAGACGACCTCCCCGTAGGGGATCTCCCGCAGAGCCCGCCACACCGCCTCCTGGAAGGGCGTGCCCGGGGGCGCCGGCGCCAGGGGCAGGTCGAAGCTCCGCCTGCGGCCCGCGAAATACTCCCCCAGCTGGGCCACCGCCGCGTCGAAAAGCCGCTTGCATGCGGCCGGCGGGCTCCCGGCCTCCGCCCGGCCGCCGAAGTCCAACCGGTACAGGGCCTCGGGGCCCACCGTCAGGACCAGCGGCCCCAGCGGGCTCGCCCACCGACCCGTCCAGGTCGCCGCCTCAGCCACGGCCGAAGCCGCCTCTCTTGGCGTAGGAGGCGGTGACGCTGGCGCTCATCCCGCCCCGGGCGTTGAAGACCCCGGTGAGGGTCGCGCGCGCCGGCTTGCAGGCCGCCACCACGTCCCGCAGCGCCCGGTTCACCACGTTCTCGTAGAAGATGCCCAGGTTCCGGTAGGCCAGCAGGTACTCCTTGTAGGACTTGAGTTCGAGGCAACGCTGGTCCGGGACGTACCGCAGGACCAGCATGCCGAAGTCGGGCAGTCCCGTCTTGGGGCAGACCGACGTGAACTCCGGCGCCTCCACCGTGATTTCGTAGCCGGGGAACTGGTTGGCCCAGGTCTCGATGGCGGGAAGCCGGGCGTCCAGGCCCCGCCGGGCGTGCTCCTTCGTGTACCGCGCCATCGGCTCCTCCCGGCGGGGGTCGCTTCAGCCCTTCGCGAGCTCCGCCGCCATTCTCTTCAGCTCTCCCGACTTCTCGAGCGCCGAAAGGTCGTCGCAACCCCCGAGGTGCTTTTCGCCCCAGAAGATCTGGGGCACGGTCTCGCGCCCCGACCTCGCCTCGCATTCAGCCCAGCGCTCGGGGTGCTCGTCGAGGTTCACCTCCTCGAAGGGCACGCCCCGGGAGCGCAGCAGCTTCTTGGCGGCGGCGCAGTAGGGACAGGCCGTCATGGTGTAGACCGTCACCCGAACGCGCGCCAAGGCACCTCCGCTCCGGCACAAAGTCCGAAAATAGTCTACCACGGGGCTGGAGTAGGCCTCCGTAAGACCAGACGGGGGGCCGCCTCAGGGCGTTTCTGGCGGGGACTTTCCCGGGACCGCTCCAGTCCCGAACCCGTGAAGGAAAAAGGCAGTGGCGACGGTCACGGCCACGGCGCAGGCGGCCCGCAGGAGGGGCACCGGCAGGCCCGCCACCTCGGGCGAGAGCGTCGTCACGAAGACCCCGTAGGCGAAGAACGCTCCCGCCGCGAGCCTCGCCCCGTGGGCCATGTCCGTGCGGCCCAGGGAGGCCACCTTCCGGCCCAGGATGAAGAAGGCCGCGGCGGTGCCCACGGTGGCGGGCAGGGCGAGGCCGATGCGCCCGAGGGTGTCGGCAAACTCCGGCTCCAGCCGACCGCTCGACAGGAAGGCCGCGGCGAGGACCCCCGCCAGCAGGAACGGAAAGCCAAAGACGTCGGGACCCGACTCTCGCAGGGTAAGCACCGTCAGCGCGAACTCCAGAAGGGCGATGAAGGAGGTCCAGAGCAGGACCGCCGAGAGCCCCGCGAGCCAGGGTGGGCAGCTCTCCCGCGCTCCTCTCCCGTAAAACGGCGCCAGGTCGCAGAGTGCCTTGCCCCCCTGGAGGAGGCCGAAGACGACGAGGAACCAGCAGCCCCGCGTCAGTTCCATCCGCACGGCCCGCCGGAGAGAGAGGGCCGTCACGCCCGCGAGCGCCAGGAAGCTCGATCCGTGGACGGCAGAGACCCAGAAGGAATCGCTCATGGGGTGCCTCCCGAGAGGGCGTCGCAGCGGCGAGGGCCG
>JAKAIJ010000286.1 GCA_021814355.1 Acidobacteriota bacterium | reverse complement strand
AGCACGGCGTTCTGGTGGCCCAGGCCGTCGGGACGCAGCTCCACCGCCATCGGATCGGTCTCGTAGCGAGTGCCGTCCACCAGGAAGAGATACTCGTACCGGCCGGGAGGAAGCTTCACCTGCAAGGACCAGTTCCCGTCTCCGCCCCGGACCATGGGCGCTTTCCGGGGGTCCCAATCGTTGAAGGAGCCGACCAGGGCCACGGAGGTCGCCTGGGGGTCATAGTAGGCGAAGGTCACCGACACCAGCTTGCCCTTCGGGGGCGCGCCGGCAGCCCTGGCCAGCTCCGCAGGGCTGGCCGGCGGGGCGGCCGGGGCGAGGGGGACCGACCGCCGGGCCACGAGCACCCACACCCCCGCGAGGATCCCGGCCAGCACTCCCAGGGTCGCGAGCCGGTAGCCCCACACCAAGCCTGGCCGGTCGAGGAGCCGGAGGAGGCTCAGCTTCCACGGCGGTCTCGGGGCCGGCATCCTGGCCAGCTCCCCCGTGATGCGCCCGGCCAACCCCTCGGGGGGAAGGTCGTGGGAGAGCCCGCGGAGCCGCTCTTCCAGCGGCACCCGCCCGCCCTGGCCGTACTCGCTCCCCCGAAGCGCGCTCATGGCTCCGCCTCCCTCCGCTCCAGGCAGAGCTTCAGCTGATCGAGGCCCCTCTGGACGCGCATCTTGGCCGCCGAGAGGCCGATGCGCAGGGCGCCGGCCACCTCCGCCAGGGAAAGCTCCTCCTGATAGCGCAGCAGGATGGCCTCGCGCTGTCCCTCCGGCAAGCGCAGCAGGCAGCGCCGCAGCCGCTCCTCCTCCTGCCGGGCCGCCAGCCCCTCGTCCGCCGGCCTGGCCCCTCGGGAGGCCGGCTCGTCGGGCAGCTCCTCCACCGCCGGCGCCGGTCCCGCTCGCCGGTTGCGCCTGCCCTCGTCCCGGCAGACGTTCACGGCGATGCCGAAGAGCCAGCTCAGGAAGCGGCTCCTTCCGTCGAACTTCCCGAGGCTTCGATAGGCTCGAAAGAAGGTCTCCTGCACGATCTCCTCCGCCTCCTGCCGGCTCCCCGTCATCTTGGCGGCCAGGTTGAAGAGGGCCGGGGTATAGGCTTCCACCACGGGCGCGAAGCGCTCCGGATCCCCCTCCAAGGCGGCCCTGATCCGCCGCTGGACCTCCGCCTCCTCCATCCGGTCATCCCTATCGTCGGTCCCATTATGGCCCTAAACGACGGCAACGTCACGCGGCGCGAGAGGGGGGGGCCGTCGTGCAGCCCCCCCCCTCGCCCTCGCCCTCAGAAAATCCAGAGCGGCACGCCCTGGTCGTTGCGAAGCTGGAGCACCTGGCCCGTGGCCGTGTCCTCCACGGAGAGGGCCACCCAGCCCTGCGCGCACTGCGCCATGCGGATGCTCACCGTCTGCCCCTGCTGCAGCGTGAAGCCCTGCTGGTGCATGTACCAGAAGGGGCCGAGGGACACCACGACCTGCCCGCCGCCCTGCGCCGTCAAGGTGACCGTGTTGCGGTGGGTACCCAGGCCCAGGCTCAGGGCCGTCACCTGGCCCGAGACCTCCTGGATCGTGGAGGGGTTCACGTTCCGGCCCGAGGCGTAACACCCCGCGCCCGCGCCGCTGCCCTTCTTCGTTTGCCCTTGGGCCTGACCTTGAGCCTGTCCGCCCCGCTTGCCCCTCCAGAGGGGCTTGCCGTTCTCGTCCCTCAAGGTGATGCTGGCGCCCGTGGTGAGGTCCTGCACCGAGAAGGCCACCACGTCCGAGTCGGTCCGGCTGGCGCAGTTCGCCACGGTGGCGGTCACGCTATCCCCCACCGCCAGAGAGAAGCTGTTGGCCACGAGAAACCAGTAGGGCCCCAGTTCCACGGCGAGGGTCTCGCCCCCCGCCTCCGCCAGCACGAAGCTCGGATGCTGGAGCCCGGGTCCCATGGTGACGGAGCTGACCGTCCCGCTCACCGCGCGCACCGTCGAGAGATCGACCTTGCCGCCTCCGCCCGGACCCGCGGCCAGAACCAGCCCCGCCGTCATCAAGAGAATCGCCCCCGCTACCGCCATGATTCGTTTCATGGTGCCCTCCTGCACGAGTACCCTAACCACATGCCCCGGGATGGCCCCGTCGGCCGTCCCACACCCCGTTCTTGTCGCGAGGAGGGAAAAGGTCACATGGGACGGCGCCCGCCTCGCCTTTTCCGTCCCGGGGCGGGCTCGTATACTGCCCTATAGGCCGCCGCGTGGAGGCGGCAAGCTACCGAGGAGAGCTCTCATGACGACACGCCCGCCCCACGTAAAAACGCCGCCCCAAAGGGTTCGAAAGCGCCGACCAAGGGTCGTACGAAGTTCCCCCGTCTCCCCCTCCCGCAAAGCGGAGGGCATGAGCATCGAGGACTGGCAGACCGCCCTTCGGAGGGAATTCGGCCGGCAGCAGCACTTCCACTTGGAGAACGTGGGGCGGGAGGCGCTCTTCTCCGAGTTCATGGTGACCAATCCAGCCAGCGGGGGTGTCTATCGGGTCGCCATTCGCGGGCTGAACCCGGGCGACAATTTCTGCTCCTGCCCCGACTTCAGCGTCAATACCCTGGGAACGTGCAAACACATCGAATTCACCCTGGCCGCGCTCCTCAAGCGCCGCGGCGCCAAGGCCCTCTTTCGGCGGGGCTACCGGCCACCCTTCTCGGAGGTCTACCTCCGCTACGGCGCCCGGCGCGAAGTGGCCTTCGCCCCGGCCAGCGAATGTCCCCCGAGGCTTCGCCAGATAGCCGCGTCCTTTTTCGACGAGGGCGGCATCCTCCAGCCGGAGGCCTTCGGGCGCTTCGAGGAGTTCCTCAAGGCCGCAGGCCGGGAGAACCACGAGGTTCGCTGCTACGACGACGCCCTCCAATTCATCGCCACGGTGAGAGACGAAGAGCGGCGCAGGCAGCGCATCGCCCAGACCTTTCCCGATGGGGAGCGGTCCGCCGCTTTCGAGGGACTCGTGAAGGCT
>JAKAIJ010000044.1 GCA_021814355.1 Acidobacteriota bacterium | reverse complement strand
GATCTAGAGGTAATCCTTCTGGCCGGGCTTGGCGAGGGCGTGGTCTACCAGCTCGAGGGCCACTTCGATCTCTTCGGGCCGGAAAACGGCCGTCGCCTGAAGGATCGCAAGGAGCGCGGCGCGATCCGAAGGGCGCAGCTCCCTGAGCCTCAGCTCCACGAGGCCCCCGGGCGCTGGGCCGCCTCGAGCACGCGTTCCAGCAGGGCGGCGTAGTCCCACCCGCGGGCCCGGGCCTGCTTGGCCAACCCGGCGTCCGGTGAGATGTCGGGGTTGGGGTTCACCTCGAGAACGAGGAGGTTGCCCACACCGTCCTCCCGCAGGTCCACCCGGCCGTACCCGCGGATTCCGACGGCGCGGGCGCTGGCCAGGGCCAGCGCCTGGACGCGCCGGACGGTGGCGGGCTCCACGGGGGCGGGGCAGACCGTGGGGCTTTTGAGGTAGACCTCGCTCCCGGGCGCCCACTTGGCCTCGAAAGTGAGGATCGGCGGGTGGCCCTCGGGCATCCGGGAGTAGTCCACCAGCGAAGGCGGGAGCGCTTCGAGACCGTCGGGACCGTCCACCACGCCGCAGTTGAACTCGCGCCCCTCGAGGTAGGGCTCCACCAGCACGCCGCCGGGGTGGCGGCCGAGCATGAGGCGGCCCTGCCGGAGGAGGGCGCCCCGGTCGCGCACGACGCTCTCGGGGCCGATACCGTGGCTGGCATCGTCCGCCGCCGGCTTGAGGAAGAGCGGGAAGGGTGCGGGAAGCTCGCCCTCCAGGTCCGCGGGGCGCCGGGCCACGAGCCCACCGGGGACGGGGATCCCTGCGCCGTGCAGAACCTGCTTGGCGATGGCCTTATGCAGGCCGATGTGCATGGCAAGGGCGGGGCAGCCGGTGACCCGGAAGCCGAGGCGGTCCAGCAGGAGACGCACTTGGACTTCGCTCTCCTGATCGTCGGGGAACCCCTCGAACAAGTTGAAGACCACGATGTCCGGCTCGAGCTGCTCGAGGGCGGAGAAGGCCCCCGAATAGGGCGGGACGAGGGCCGTGCGCCGCACGTCCCAGCCGGAGTTCCGCAGCGTCGCGTCCATGGCTTCCACAGCCTCGAGGATTGCCCGTTCGGCCGCGTCCTCGGAGCGGGCGGCGTTCCCGAGGTTATGGATGAGGTGAAGGGGGCGGGCCATGAGCTTAGACGAGGCCGCAGCGCGTGAACGCGGCGGTCAAGATCCTGCGCATCAGCTCGGGGTAGGGGATGCCCATTCCGCGGGAAAGGAGCGGCAGGTCGCCGTACACGGGGGAGAGGCCGGGCAGGGGGTTGATCTCCAGAAAGACCGGCACACCGTCGCGCACCCGGAAATCCACCCGGCAGACGTCGCGGCAGCCGATGGCGCAGAAAGCCTTCACGGCGTCGCCGTAGAGGCGATCGAGGGCGGGGCCCGGGAGCGGGGGCGGCACGTCGTAAGCAACCCGGTTCTCCCAGTCGCGCTTCACCTCGAGGGTGTAGGCGAAGTGCGGGTCGGCGCCCTCCTTGGGGCGGATTCGCATGGCTCCCACGGCGGTGGGCGGGTCGTTGCCCACCACCCCCACGGTGTACTCGTCGCCCGCCACGAAGCCCTCCACCAGGACGGGCTGGCCGTAGTCCCGCAGCATCCCCCCCGCGGTGCGCCGCAGTTCCGCTGCACCCGGAAGGACCGAGTTTCCCCGGATCCCCTTGGAGGAGCCCTCGTAGGCCGGTTTGGCGAAGAGGGGCCAGGGCAAATCCTCCCGGGAGGCGAGCGCCTCCAGCTCCGCGGCCGTCCCCACGACCCAGCCGGGCGCCACGCTCACCCCGGCCCCCGCGACAAGGCGCTTGCAGAGGGGCTTGTCGAGGCTCAGGGAAAGGGTAAGCGGGTCCGAGAAGGCGTAGGGGATGCCAAGCATCTCGAGCACCGACGGGACCTGCCCCTCGCGGCTGCGGAAGGTGCCGCGTCCCTCGGAGACGCTGAAGACGAAGTCGAGCTTTTCGGCGAGGATCTTCTCGAGGAACTCCCGGCCGCCCCCCAGCCGCACCACGTCGTGGCCCAGCGCGGCAACGGCGGCGGCGATGGCGTCCACCGTGGCCGGGGGGTCGTACTCCTCGTAGGCGTCGTCGGGAACGCCGGGGGGCGGCGCGGCACCCGGAACCTTCAGGTCGTAGGCGAACCCGATGCGCACGGGGGCCCCTTAGGCGCGGTCCCGCTTTACCAGATGGGGGCGCGCGGGCTTGGCGTCGAAGGGAAGGGGGGAGGCGGCCGCCTTGCGCCGGCGGCGCGCCGCCGGCGGGGCCGGATTCTTGTACTGAAAGATCCGCCCCTCGTAATTGCGCAGGACCAGCGCGTCTTCCGTGGCGTACATGAGATAGTTGGGGGCGAGCGGGATCTTGCCGCCGCCCTCCGTGTCCACCACGAAGGTGGGGATCGCCAGCCCGCTGGTCCAGCCGCGCATCTTCTCGAGAATCTCCACCCCCGCCCAGACGGAGGTGCGGAGGTGCTCGGCGCCCCGGATGGGGTCGCACTGGAAGAGGTAGTAGGGGCGCACGCCGATGCGGAGCAGGCCGTGGCAGAGCTTCAGCATGGTCTCGGCGCTATCGTTCACGCCCCGCATGAGCACCGACTGGTTGTTCACGGGGATCCCCGTGCGCAGAACCCTCTGGCACGCCGCATGGGCCTCCGGCGTGAGCTCGCGGGGATGGTTGAAGTGAGTGTTCATCCAGACCGGCAAGTGCTTGCCTAGGACGGTGCAGAGTTCGTCCGTGACGCGCTGGGGCAGGACCACGGGGAAACGGGTGCCGATGCGGATGATCTCCACGTGGGGGATCTTGCGGATCTCCGTGAGGCAATAGTCCAGCACCGGCAAGGGCAGAGAGAGCGGGTCGCCGCCGGAGAAGATGACGTCGCGGATCTGGGGCGTCTGCCGGATGTAGGCGATCATCGCGTCGAGCATAGGGCGGGACTTCGGGAGCTCCCCGTCCTCCCACTCGCGCCGCCGAGTGCAGTGGCGGCAGTACATGGGGCACATGTTGGTGGCGATGAAGAGTACCCGGTCGGGGTAGCGGTGCACGAGGCCCTCCACGGCCATCTCGCCGTCCTCGTGAAGAGGGTCGCTCACGCCCACGCTGTGGTAGGTGAACTCCGCGCCCGCCGGCACGGCCTGCTTGCGGATCGGGTCCTCCATATCGGCGGGGTCAATGAGGGCGAGGTAGTAGGGTGGAATGCCGATGTGGAGCTGGTCTTCGACGAGCTTGAGCTGGTCGAACTCGCCTTTGGAAAAGGGCAGGTACTTGGCGAGGGTCGCGAGGTCGCGCACGCGGTTGCGATACTGCCACCTCCAGTCGTTCCACTCGGCGTCGGTGGCCGAGGGGAAGAACAGCCTGCGGCCATATTCTGACGAAGGTTCAGGCGCTGGGGTTTCCAGCATGGGTTCCTCCTGGAGCTTTCAGCTCCTCGGCAATCCCGGTGCCACAAAAACGGAAAACCCCGCCAGAGACGGCGAGGCCTGGGGAGGTCTCCTCGTACGGGAGGCCGGCGCGTCGAGGATTTTGAAACTCTCCGGTTGCGCGAGCTCCATCCTCACGGGTGGGGGGCGGCCACCCCTCCTCGACTCACGATCGCCCCGTCTGTACCGCCGAACGCGCGATTTCACCCGTTTCGGCTTGGGGAAAATATAAACCTTTTAATATGGTTGTCAAGGGGGTGTGGTGGGTACGCAGTCCCCACCCAGGGCTTGGGGGACGCCGTGAAAAGTGTCGCTTTGCCCGTCCCCCTAGGTTTTGAGCAGGAGAAGCCACACCCCCGCGAGGGCCCCGGAAGTGCCCAAGAGGGCGCGCGGGGAGAGAGGGTCCTTAAAGACCCATCTTCCGATGGGGAGGAGCAGCACGGGGGGCAGGCTCATGAGGGCGGCCGCCACGCCCACCTTGGCGAACTTCACCGCTACGAGCGAGAGCCAGACGCCCAGAAAGGGGCCCGTCACCGCGCCGCAGGCCGTGAAGAGGGCACCCCGCCGGTCGGCGGAGAGCCTGCGCAGGGCGTCCCAGGCGTCGCGCCGGAAGAGGGCCACGATCCAAAGCCCCGCCGCGGCGACGGTCATGCGCGCCACGGTCCCCGAGAGCGCGGGCAGCCCTCCCGAGAGGCCTTTCTTGGCGAGCAGCACGCCCGCGGCCTGGCAGGCGGCGCCGCCCGCGGCGAGCAGGAGGCCGCGGCGCAGACCCCGCGCGGGAGCGCCTCCCGCCGTCGCCCTTCCGCTCCCCCCCGCCACGACCCAGGCGATGCTCGAAAGGGTAAGGACCACGCCCGCAAGCTCGCGGACGGTGAGCTGCTCGCCCAGGAAGGCGAAGGCCATGAGCGCCGCGAGGATCGGCCAACTGGCCATGACCAGCATGGCGCGCTGGGTCCCGAGGTCCACCAGCGCCTGGAAGAGGAGGGTGTCCCCCAGCGTGAGCCCCACGAGCCCGGAGAGGCCGAGCCAGAGCCAGGCCTCCGCCCCGGCGCCCGCCGGGAAAAAGGAGCCGTGGACGAGCGCGTGGGAGATTCCGAGGAACAGGACCGCCAGCACGAGCCGAGCCCGGTTGACGGTGTAGGAGCCGATGCGCAGGCTGGCGAGGGTGAAGAAAACCGCCGTGAAGGCCCAGAGCGCGGACGTGGCCAGCGCCGCGGCCTCGCCGCCGTAGCTCCGCAGGAGCGCGTCCAAAGGCGTCTCAACCCCCCCGCTTCAGGTGGCGGTCGAAGAAGGCCGCCATCCGGGCGAAGAGGTCCTGCCGCGCGGGCAGCTCGCGGACGCCGTGGTCCATCCGCGGGTAGTAGGCGGGCTCGAAGGGCTTGCCCGCTTTGAGGAGGGCGTCGGCCATCTGGGCGCTGTTGCCGAAGTGGACGTTGTCGTCGGAGAGGCCGTGGGCGAGAAAGACGGGCGCGGCGAATCCCGCCGCCGCCGCGGCGGGGGAGCTCTCCCGGTACCCCTCCGGGTTGTCCGCCGGGAGCTTGAGGTAGCGTTCGGTGTAGCAGGTGTCGTAGTTCATCCAATCGGCGACGGGGGCCACGGCGGCGCCTGCGGCGAAAACTCCCTCCGGCGCGTGGGCGAGGGCGTAGAGGGTCAGAAAGCCGCCGTAGCTCCACCCCCAGATCCCGACGCGCTCCCCGTCCACGAAGGGAAGGCCCCTCAGCCACGCCACCCCCGCGAGCTGATCCTCCAGCTCGGCCTTACCCATCCTGCGCAGCAGGGCGGATTCGAAGGCCCGGCCCCGCCGCGCAGAGCCCCGGTTGTCGAGGCTGAAGACCACGTAGCCCCGCTGGAGGAACATCTGGGTGACGTACTCCCAGCGGCCGGCCCACTTGTCCTGGACCATCTGGGCGTGGGGGCCTCCGTAGACGTCCACGAGGACGGGGTACCGATCTCCCGCCTTCTCGTCCCTGGGCCGGTAGAGCTTGCCGTAGAGCGCCTCGCCCGAGGGGCCGCGCAGGGTGACGAACTGGGGGGCCACGAAGCCGTAGCGGGTCAAATTCTCCCGCGAGCTCGCGGCCGCGAAAAGGGCCCGGCGCCCGGGTCCGCGCAGGGTCCACTCCGGCGGGGAGGCCGCGGTGGAGCGCTGGTCGAGCCACCGGCCGGTCCCCGCGGCGACGACCCCGTCGTGCCACCCCTTTCCGTCCGTGAGGCGCTCGGTGGTGCCGCGGGCGAGGTCCGCGCGGTAGAGGTCCCGTCCCAGCAAGTTGTCCCGGTTCCCGGCGAAGTAGACCTCGCCCCTCTTCGCGTCCACGGCCAGCACCTCGTCCACCACCCAGGGGCCGGCGGTGACCTGCCGGACCGCCGCGCCGTCCGGAGCGCAGAGATAGAGATGGGCGTACCCGTCGCGCTCGCTGAGCCAGAGGAAGCGGCCCCCCTCGAGGAACCAGGGCCCAGGGAAGACGTTCACCCACGAGGGCGAGGTCTCCTCGATCAGGAGGGTCGAGAGGCCGGAGCCGATCTCCGCGCGTCGCAGCTGGAGCCGCTCCTGGCCGCGGTCGAGGAGCTGGAAGAGGAGCGCCTGGCCGTCGGGGGCCCAGGCCGCCCCCGGCAGGTAGCCGTCACCGGAGACCGCCCCGGCGACGAAGGTTACCCGGCCCGAGGCCGCCTCCGCCACGCCGAGGCTCACGCCGGGGTTGGGGTCGCCCGGCCGCGGGTACTTCTGCGGCGCCGCCTCCGGGTGGATCTCGGTCAACTCCGGAAGCGGGTAGGCGGGGACTTTCGACTCGTCGAACCGGAGGAAGGCGATGCGACGCGAGTCCGGGGACCACCAGAAGGCGGTCTCCAGGTCGAGTTCCTCGGCGTAGAGCCAGTCGGGCTCGCCGCAGAGGAGCTCCCCCGCCCTCCCCTCGGCGAGGACGCGCCGCCTTCCCGTGGCCACGTCCTGCACCACCAGGCTGCCCTCGCGGGTGAAGGCCAGGGAGCGGCCGTCCGGAGAGAGGGCGGGGTTGACGGCCCCGTCCTCGGGACGGGTCAGCCGCAGGAGGCTTCCGTCGCCGGGGTCGTACAGGAAGAGCCCCGCCCCCTCGAGAAGGAGCTTCCCGTCAGACAGGGAGGTAAAGGAGACGAAGCCCGCCGGCGCTCGTTTGCCGTTGCCGCCGGGCTCCGCCCGGTCCAGTGCGCGGCAAAAGGCCTCCTGAGAGAGCACCACCGTGCGCTCCCCGGTGGCGGGGTCCAGCGCCGTCAGGTCCCCCGCCTCCTTCCCGCCGCGGCCCGGCAGGAGCAGCAGGAGTCGCCGCGCGTCGCCGCTCCATGCGGCCTGGCGCGGGAGGGCGGGATCCCTGCGCTGTCCGAGCTCCACGGCCTCGCGCGGGGCGAGGACCGGGAGCGGGCTTTCCGCCGGGATGGCCCGGCCGGAAAGGACAAGGAGCGGGACGAGCCAGGGGATCAGGACGGATCGGGGCCGCATGGCGCCTCCCTGTCGCGGTTCCGCGCGGGACGGTAGCGGGACTCTCGCGCGTTTGGGGGGCGCGAGGAAAAGTTATAGCGCCAGGTGCTTTGCTCCCTCGTCGGTGTTGCGAAGACTTGTGGCGCTCTGTATAGAACCTATTCGGAAATAGCTCGCGACCATGCCTTATTTCCCGGACGAGTGCGTTCATTCGCGGGAGAGGACCTCCTCGAGGGCGGCCCGGTCCAACGGCGAGAGGTCGAGAAACTCGACGCCGACCTCCCAGAGCCCGCCGCCGGCCTCGCGCTCCCAGGCCACGCGGACGGGGGCCTCGATGAAGCCGCCCTTCACGCTGATGGTGATCCAGAGCGCAGTGCCCGCGCCGAAAGGGGCGCGG
Organism: Acidobacteriota bacterium; assembly: GCA_021814355.1. Taxonomy (GTDB): domain Bacteria; phylum Acidobacteriota; class UBA4820; order UBA4820; family DSQY01; genus JAEMPZ01. Next base: position 6,269 of record JAKAIJ010000044.1, on the reverse strand, counting down.
CTCTCGAACATCGCGCCGCCGCCGCCGAGGGTGCGGGTGCGGGAGAAGACGCCCGACTCCTCCTCGCCCGCCCGGCGTACCAGGAGGGGGTTCTCCGACGGAATCCGTGGGAACTTGCGCCCCGGGGCGCCCGCGTCCTCCATGGGCCGATGCGACCTCCCGCCCCCATAATAGGCCCCTACCGGCGCCGCGGGCAAGGGCGTATTGGCTCCAAGAGGGCGGCTGGGGTATCATCTCCGGCTGGAGGCCGCATGGCGCCCAACCCCAAGCTCAGGGCCGTGGTACGGAACGCCAGCTTCGCACGGCTCAACGCGGCGGTGCAAGAACTCGTGGGAGAGAAGCTGGTCCAGGTCGAGAGGACCGTGGCTGACCACCTCAAGTCCCCCTACGTCCCCCTCACCGAGATGGGCGCCTACCTCGCCGAGAGCCGGGGGAAGCGGCTGCGCCCGACCCTTCTGCTGATGGCCGCGAGGGCCCTGGGTTACGACGGCTCCGAGGACGTCACCTACGCCGCCATCTACGAGTTTATCCACACGGCCACGCTGGTCCACGATGATATCGTGGACGAGGCGCTCCTGCGCCGTGGCCGCGCCTCGCTCAACTCCCGGTGGGGCTCCGAGATGGCCGTCCTCATGGGGGACTACGTCTTCATCACCGCCATGAACGTGGCGGTCCGGCAGGGCTGGAGCGAGATCCTCCCCCTCATCTCCGAGACCACCCTCGGCCTCATCCGCGGCGAACTCATCCAGAGCTGCCGCAAGTGGGACCTGACCCTTACCCAGGCCGAGAACCTCGAGATCATCCACTGCAAGACCGCGGGGCTCTTCTCCGCGTGCGCCCGGACCCCCGCCTACCTGTCGGGGGCGCCGGCGGAGGTCGGCCTAGCCCTCGCCGACTACGGCCTCCACATGGGCGTCGCCTTCCAGCTCGTGGACGACTGCCTGGACTTCCGCTCCGACGAGAGGACCTTGGGCAAGCCCGTGGGCCACGACCTCAAAGAGGGCAAGGTGACTCTCCCGCTCATCCTGGTGATGGAGCACGGCACGGCCCAGGACCGGGCCTTCGTGGAGGCCCTCGTGGCGGCGCGCCGGTTCGAGCCCGAGATCCTCCACGAGCTGGTGGGGCGCGTCCTGGAGTCCGGCATGGTGGACCGGGCCGAAGCCGAGGCGGCAAGCTACGCCCGAAGGGCCTCCGGCAGCCTCTCGGTCCTCCCGGCGGGCCCCGCCCGCGACGTCCTGGCGGCTCTCCCCGAGTTCGTCATCCGGCGCACCTCCTGATGGACGTCCGCTTCCGCTGGGTGTTCTTCGACCTCTTCGACACCCTCTGCACCGTGGACGAGAAGGCCTACTACGAGGGCAAGCGGCTCGCCGCGCAGACTGCGGGGATCCGCTACGAGACCTTCCTCGCGGCCTGGCGCGCCACGGGCGCGGACGCCAGCGTGGGCAAGATCCGAGATCCCTTCAGCCGGGCCCTCGCGGCGCTCGAAGCGTGCGGGGTGAAGGACCGGTCCAAGGCCGCCCAGGTGGCCGACCTGGACGTGGAGACCATCCGGCGGTGCGTCTCCTTCTACGGCGGGGCCACCGACGCGCTGGCCTCCCTGCGGGGCCTCGGGTTCAAGCTGGGGCTCATCAGCAACGCCACCGCTACCACCGCCTTCGTGGTTCAACCCCTCCACCTGCGCGACCGGATGGATCTGCTCGTCTTCTCCTACGAGGTGAAGGCCGTGAAGCCCGACCGGGCCATCTTCGAAGTCGCCCTGGCGCGGGCCGGGTGCCCGGCCTCCGAGGCGCTCTTCGTGGGGGACGGCGCCAACCGCGAGCTCGACGGGGCGGCGGAAATGGGCCTGGGGACGCTCTGCATGGACCACCCGGTCAAGGCCGAGAGCTTCCGGAGCCGCGACGGCCTGAGTCGGCCGGACCACCCGCGGGTCGCCTCCTTCGCCGAGCTGATGGCGCGGCCCGACCTTCAAGAGCCCCTGCAGTAGAGGCAAAATCGCCCGTCGCCGGCTCCGGCGGATCCGCCCCGCGCGGCGCCTCGCCGGACATGGGGCATCTGCCCCAACGCCTTCCGCGCCGCCGCACAATCTTGACTTCCCGGGACCGCCGTCCTATCTTCGCGGACTGGGGCGTTCATCGGGTTATCCAGGACAACCGGGGGGGCCGCCGCGCGGCGGCGGAAGGAGGCGTGGTGGCGGACGCGGAGATCGGCCTGCCCGGCGCGGGGGCGGGCGGTTCGGCCCTCGACGAGATCCTCAGGCCGGTCACCGTCCTTACGGGCCACTTCGGAAGCGGCAAGACCGAGATCGCCGTCAACCTGGCCTTCGGGCTGCGCAACCGGGGCACCGGCGTGACCCTCGTGGACCTGGACCTGGTCAAGCCCTACTTCCGCTCCCGGCTCGTACGCGAAGACCTGGAGGCGCGGGGGATCCGCCTCGTGGCCCCCGAGGGCGACCGCTTCTACGCGGACCTGCCCATCCTGCTGCCCGAGGCGCGCGCTTTGGCGCGGGAGGGCGCCGCTCTGGGTCACCGCGTTCTCTTCGACGTGGGGGGCGACGATCTGGGCGCGCGCGCCCTCGGCAGCGTCTCGGGGCTTTTCAATTCCCGGACCACCGACCTCCTCTTCGTGGTGAACGTCAACCGCCCCTTCGCAGAAGACCTGGAAGCCCTGCGCGCGAAGCTGATGGCGGTGCAGGCGGCGGCCCGACTGGAGATGACCGGACTGGTGGCCAACACCCACCTCATGCAGGAGACGACCGAGAAGACCGTCCTGGAGGGCGTACGGGCCGCCCGGACGCTCGAAGCGGCGACTGGAATCCCCCTGCGGTTCTGTGCCATAGTAGGCAACTTAGCCCGGGCGTTCGGCGGACCGGGTGGGAAAGCGGACAACCTCCCCATTCTGGCGATGGAGCGCCACATCGTGGCTCCTTTCGCGGAGAAGCCGTCCGGGGCGCGGAGGCGCTCCGGTGTCGTGTGAGCAAAGGAGCGTCGCATGCCGACCGTTCTTGTCGAGAAGGACCGGTGCAAGGGTTGCGGGCTGTGCGTGAGCGCCTGCCCCTCCCACGTCCTCGCCATGTCCTCCGAGATCAACGCCCGCGGCTACTTTTTCCCGCTGGTGGAGCACCCGGACGACTGCACGGGTTGCCGCTACTGCGTGCTGGTCTGCCCCGATCTGGCCATCCAGGTGGAGAACAAGGGCAAGACGACCGCCCCTCCCGAGGCGCTCACCGAAAAGCCGATGCACTACTGCCCGGGCTGCACCCACGGCGTCATCCACCGCCTCGTGGCGGAGGCCATTGACGGCCTGGGCGTGCGGGAGCGGACGGTGGGCATCGCGCCCGTGGGCTGCTCGGTCCTCGCCTACGAGTACTTCAACGTGGACATGCACGAGGCCTCCCACGGCCGGGCGGCGGCCGTGGCGACGGGCATCAAGCGCGCCCGCCCCGACCTCATCGTCTTCGCCTACCAGGGGGACGGCGACCTCGCCTCCATCGGCATGGCCGAGACGATCCACGCCGCCAACCGGGGCGAGAAGATCACCGTGATCTTCGTGAACAACGCCATCTACGGCATGACGGGCGGCCAGATGGCCCCCACCACCATGCCGGGCCAGGTGGCCTCCACCTGCCCGCTGGGCCGCGACGTGACCCTCGCGGGCTACCCCATCCGCATGGTCGAGCTCCTCAAGGAGCTCAAGACCCCGGCCTACCTGACGCGCGTCTCGGTGCACGACCCGAAGGCGATCATGCAGGCCCGCGCCGCCATCAAAAAGGCCTTCCAGCACCAGGTGAACGGCACCTGCTACTCGTTCGTCGAGGTCCTCTCCACGTGCCCCACGGGCTGGGGCCTCCAGCCCCACGAGGCCTGCGACTGGCTGAGGGACAACATGATGCCCTACTACCCCCTGGGCGAGTTCAAGACCCCGGAGAAGGGCGTCGTCAAAGAGACGGAGCGCTAGCCATGTACGACGAGATCGTCCTCGCGGGGTTCGGCGGCCAGGGCGTCCTGCTCATCGGGAAGCTCCTCGCCTACGCGGGCATGAAGGCGGGGCGGGAGGTCACCTGGATGCCCGCCTATGGCCCCGAGATGCGCGGCGGAACGTGCAACTGCACCGTGGTCCTCTCCGGCCGGCCCATCGGGTCGCCCATCAGCAAGTCGCCCCACGGGCTCATCGCCCTCAACCTGCCCTCCCTGGACAAGTTCGAGGCGTCGGTGCGCAAGGGCGGCATCATCGTGGTGAACACCTCCCTCATCAATCGGATGCCCCACCGGACCGACGTGACCGTCGTGCCCGTGGCGGCCAACGAGGTCGCGCTGGAGTGCGGCAGCGGCAAGGCGGCCAACATGGTGGCGCTGGGCGCCTACCTGGGGGCCAGTGGCATCGCCGAGCTGGAGTCGGTCAAGGCCATCGTCGCCGAAACCTTCGCGGCCAAGCCGAAGCTGGTGACGGTGAACCACGAGGCCCTCTCCCGCGGGTTCGCGCTCGGTCGGGAGAAGGCTCCCGCCGGCGCGGTGAATTGAAGAAGAGAATCTCACCGCAGAGACGCGGAGGCGCAGAGGGGTTCCATTCTGAAAAGCCTTCTCCAGTTCTCAGTGCCGCTGCGGTTTAAAAATTAGGAGCGGGGAATGGCGAAGAAGCTGATGAAGGGGTGCGAGGCGATCGGCGAGGCGGCGGTCCAGGCGGGGTGCCGGCTCTTTTTCGGCTACCCTATCACCCCCCAGAACGAGATTCCCGAGTACCTGTCGGCCCGGCTGCCCCAGGTGGGCGGGACCTTCGTCCAGGCCGAGAGCGAGGTGGCGGCCAGCAACATGCTCTACGGCGCGTCGGGCGCGGGCTGCCGCTGCCTCACCTCCTCCTCGAGCCCCGGAATCAGCCTCATGATGGAGGGGGTCTCCTACATCGCCGCCTCGGAGCTCCCCGTGGTCATCGTCAACATCATGCGCGGCGGTCCCGGGCTGGGCGGCATCCTCCCGAGCCAGTCGGATTACCTCCAGGCCACCAAGGGCGGGGGCCACGGGGATTACCGGTGCCTCGTCCTCGCCCCCTCCACCGTGCAGGAGGCGGCGGACCTGGTGATGGACGCCTTCGACCTGGCGGACAAGTACCGCAACCCCGTCCTGGTCCTGGGCGACGGGCTCATCGGCCAGATGATGGAGCCCGTCGAGTTCAAGCGCTCGACCCGGCTCGAGGACCTCCCCGCCAAGTCCTGGGCCACCACCGGGTGCAAGGGGCGCGAGCGCAACATCATCAACTCCCTCTACCTGGACCCGGAGGTTCTCGAGGCCCACAACTGGAAGCTGGTCCGCAAGTACGAGGAGATGGCCCGCACCGAGTGCCGCCACGAGTTCTGGAGCCCCCACGGCGACGCCGACGTCCTCTTTGTGGCCTACGGCTCGGTGGCGCGCATCGCGAAGACGGCCATTGACGCGCTTGCGGAGAAGGGCGTGAAGGCCGCCCTCTTCCGCCCCATCACCCTCTTTCCCTTTCCGGGCGACGCCCTCGAGAAGGCCGCGGCCCGGGTCAAGCACGTCCTGGTGTCCGAGCTCTCCACGGGTCAGATGCTCGAGGACGTGCGCTTCCACCTGGGCAAGCACCGGCCGGTGTCGTTCTACGGCCGGGTGGGCGGCGTGATCATGACCCCGGACGAGCTGGTCGCCGAAGCGCTCAAGCTGGCCGGGAAGGCGGGCTGAGACCCGGCGGAGGGACCCGATGGACGCGCGCGCGCAGCTCCTGGACATCCTCAGGACGGCCTACCAGATCGAGGTGGACGGGTACACCTTCTACGCCATGACCGCCGAGAAAGCCGCCAAGCCCGCGGTGAAGGAGCTCTTCCAGAAACTCGCGGACGACGAGGTCCAGCACCAGAGTTTCCTGAAGGGCATCGGCAAGCGTTACGACAAGGAGGGGGCCGGCGCCTATGCGGTGAAGCTCCCGCCCGCCGACATGAGCGCCGTCACCGGCAAGGTCTTCACGGACCGCTTCCACGAGCAGGCCCGGGGCGCGGTCTTCGAGATGGGCGTCCTCTCCGTGGGCCTCACCCTCGAGACCAACGCCATGGCCCACTTCCACAAGGCCGCCGAGGCCGCCGACAGCAAAGAGGTGCGGGAGTTCTACCGGTTCCTGGCGGAGTGGGAGAAGCAGCACTTCGACGCGCTCAACGCGCTCTACGGCTCCCTCCGCTCCGATTTCTGGGGCGCGGGGGGATTTTCGCCCTTCTGACCGCCAGGGTCCCCGAGAAAGAGGCGGCGGGGCGGGCGTTTCGGCGCCCGCCC
>JAKAIJ010000043.1 GCA_021814355.1 Acidobacteriota bacterium | reverse complement strand
GGGGAAGGACCTCGAGCGGGGGGAGATCCAAATCGCCCACCCCCACCTCGATCTCGGACTCGCCGGTCTGATCCAGCGATGACTCCGGCGCGGGCGGGGGAGGGGACGGCGGCGCCCCGGCGGTGCGGCCGCTTCCGAGCTTGGACTCGACGAACCGGACCTTTTCCTGGTGCTGCTGGTTCTGGGGTTCGAGCTCGGTCAGCTCCACCGCCGCGTCGCGGGCGCTCTCGTAGTCGGCGGCCGCGGTGGCCGCCTCGACGATCCGCGAGAGCATGGTGATCACCTGGAATCGGTTGTGCGCCTGCTGGTAGAGCTTGCACAGGCCCTTCAGGCTGGGGAGGTGGTCCGCGTCAACCTTGAGGATCTCCTCGAAGAGGACCTGGGCGCTCCCTTGGTCCTTCGCGTCCTGAGAGGCGCGCAGCGGGTCCACCAGGGAGGCCGCGAGATCGAGTTCCTTCAGGTGGAGCAGGACCTTGACCGCCCGCATGAGGAGCGGTCGGTTCTGGGGGTTGGCCCGCAGGAGCGTGAGGCACTCGGTCTTGGCCTGGGGGAGCCGGCCCGTCTCGGTAAGGACGTCAATCTTGAGCGCCTTGAGGGAGATGGATTCAGGGGTCCGCTCCAGGAGGCTGTCGAGGAGGGCGAGGGCCTGTTCGGGCTGGCCCTGGCCCACGTGGCTCTTGACCACGCCCTCGAGGGTGCCGATGTTGTCCGGGTCGAGCTGGAGGGCGCGCTCGTAGACCCGCGCCGCCTCCTTCACCTTCCCCTGCGCGGTGAGGGCCTGGCCGGCCTTGACGTAGTGCTTGAGCGCCTCGGGTTTGCTGCCCTTTTTCAGGAGCAGGTCCCCCAAGTGGAGCCGCGTCCGCAGGTTCTCGGGATCGAGCTCGATGATCTTGGTGTGAATGCGGATCATGGCGTCGAGGTCGGCGGCGTTGCCGATCAGCTCGGCCACCTTCTCGTAGGCCATGCGGGTTTCTTTGACGAAACCCTGCTGCTCCGAGAGCTCCGCGAGCATCTCCCAGGCGCGGAGGTTCTCCTGGTCCTCGCGGACGGCGATCTTGAGGGAGGCCACCGCCTTCGTGGCGAAGCCGCTCTTGTTGAAAAGCTCGGCGACCTTGATGAAGATGGGCACCGCCGCGGCCTTGTTTCCGATCCGCAGGTGCAGGTTGCCCAGCTGGTTGAGGGTGGCGATGTCCCGGGGGTTGTCCTCGACGAGCTTCTGGTACTCCCGGATGGCCTCCGGAATCTTGTTGGCCACCACGAGCTTATCCGCGTTCGCCTTTACCTTGACGCGGTCAATGGCCATCCCACAAGCTCCGGATCTGACAGGGGCGGAAGCTCCGCCGGTGCTGGGGCGTGGGTCCGAACCGCGCCAGGGCGTCCAGGTGCTCGCGGGTCCCGTACCCCTTGTTCCTTAACAACCCATAGACAGGATAATCCCTTTCCAACGCCCGAATCAACCGGTCCCGCGCCACCTTGGCCACGATGGAGGCGGCGGCCACGGAGGCCGAGCGGGCGTCTCCCTTGACCACGGCGCGGCCGGGACAAGGGAGCTCGGGCAGGGCGTCCCCGTCCACCAGCGCGAAGTCGGGCAGCGGGGTCAATGCCGCCACCGCCAGGGACATGGCCTTGAGCGTCGCCCTGCGGATGTCCGTTCGGTCAATCTCCTCGGCGCCCACCTGCGCCACCGCGAAGGCGTGGAGGCCCGACGTGAGGCGGTCGTAGAGGGCTTCGCGCTCGCGCTCGGGGACGGTTTTGGAGTCCCTCACGCCCGAGAGGTCCGCCGCGGCGTCGAGGACGACGGCGGCCGCGACCACCGGCCCGAAGAGGCTCCCCCGCCCCGCCTCGTCCACGCCGGCGACGAGGCGCCGCCCCCGCGACCAGAGTTCGCGCTCGAGGGGGAGCAGGTCCGCCACGTTGCCGCCTAGTCGCGCCGGAGCTCTTCGATGCGGGCTTTTTTGCCCTTCCGGTCGCGCAGATAATAGAGCTTGGCGCGTCGGGTGCGGCCCTCCTGGACCAGCTCGATCCGGTCAATGATGGGGCTGTGGAGGGGGAAGATCCGCTCCACGCCGATCCCGCCGCTGATCTTGCGGACCGTGAGGGTCTCGCGGAGACCGCCGTGCTTCCGGGCGATCACCACCCCCTGGAAGACCTGGATGCGCTCCTTGTCGCCCTCGCGGACCTTCACGTGGACGCGGAGGGTGTCCCCCGCCTTGAACACGGGGATGTCCGTGCGCATGGCGGCTCTGTCGAGGTAGTCGGCCGTCTTGATCATCGTGTGCCTCCGGTGTGCTCTTGGCCCCGGGTCAGGTCGGGACGTCGTGTCTGCGTCAGCGCGAGGGCCTGCTCCCGCCGCCACCGGCGGATGGCCTCGTGGTTCCCCGAGAGCAGCACCTCGGGGACCGCCCACCCGCGGAACTCCGCGGGACGGGTGTAGTGAGGGTACTCCAGGAGCCCGTCGCTGAAGGACTCCTCGTCCGGGGAGGCGTCGTCGCCCAGGGCGCCCGGAAGCAGCCGTACGACGGCGTCCACGACCACCGCCGCGGCGGGCTCGCCGCCCGAGAGAACGTAGTCCCCGATGGAGATCTCCTCATCCACCAGGTGGTCCACCACCCGCTGGTCCAGCCCCTCGTACCGGCCGCACAACAGGATGAAGCCCGCCTGTCCCGCCATTTCGCGGGCGACGGCCTGGGTGAAGGAGCGACCCTTGGGGCTCAGGTAGACCAAGGGGCCCCTCTGGCCGGAGGCACGCAGGGACTCCACCGCGGCGAACACCGGCTCGGGCTTGAGGACCATCCCCGGCCCGCCTCCGAAGGGCGCGTCGTCCACCGTGCGATGGCGGTCCGCCGCGTGGTCCCGGAAGTTGTGGACCCGCAGCTCCACCACCCCGGCGGCCGCGGCGCGCCCCACGATGGAGCGGCCGAAGGGCCCCTCGAACATCTCCGGGAAGAGCGTCAGGACGTCAATCCTCACCGCGCCTCCTCGTCCACCCCCGGCCAGCCGGGAGGCAGGTCCACGAGGACCGCCTTCTCCTCCCGCCGGACTTCCACGCCGAGGCCCGTCACCGCGGGCACCTCGGCGGCGCCGGACGGGGTCTCCACCTCGAACACCCAGTAATCCGCCCTCCGGACCACGCCGCGCACGCGGCCCACCGTGCCCCGGGCGATATCCCGCACTTCGTACCCTTGCACCTCGTCCGCGTCGAAGGTGCCGGGCGGGTCCGGCGGGAGTTTCTCCCCCGCCACGAGCACCTCGGCGCCCGAGAGCGCCAGGGCCGCGTCGGGGTCCTTCACCCCCGCGAGGGCCAGCACGGCCCCCTTCTCGTAGCGAAAGAAATCCTCCACTCCGTAGGGGCCGGCCGAGGCCGCCGCGCCGTCCAGCCAGACCGCCGTGCCAGGAAGGAGCGAGTCCAGATCGTCCCGGTAGGGTTCGATCCACATCTGGCCTCGAGCGCCCCGCGGTTTGCCGATCCGGGCCACGGGGACCCGCGCGGTCACGGAGCGCCTCCGAGGCCGGTCTTACGCCGTGGTCTTCTGGGAGGAGCGGGCGAGGGCGATGATCTTGCCGACCTGCGCCGACGGCCGCGCGCCCCGGGAGAGCCAGTAGTCCACCCGCTCCATGTCCAGGCTGATCTTGGAGGGATCGGGCAGGGGGTTGTAGGTCCCCACCTCGTCCACATTCTTTCCGCCGGGCCGGTTGCGGCTGTCCGAAACCACCAGGCGGTAGAAGGGGCGGTGCTTCTGGCCGATCCTCTTGAGCCGTATCGCGAGCAACGTTCACCTCCTGCCCTCTATTCGAGAGGCAAATATAAATTATAACGGTATCAGGAAGTTACTGTCAACGCCACGGAGGCGCCGCCAGTCCCGGCCCATCTCCGTCGTCGGGCTTCGGTGGCTCGCGTTCTCAACATACCCTCCGGGTACGCCTCCGGCGCGGCCGCCTCGCCCTTCTCGGGGTGCGTGGTACACTGCGGCCCCTGGAGGTCATTTTGATGCGCCCCTGCGCGCTTCTTGCGGCCCTGCTCCTTCCGCTCCTGTCCCTCGCAGCCGGGCCGGCGACCTCCCCCGCGCTCCCGCCGGCGGATGCGCCGCCCTTCCCTCTGGAGCAGGTGCGCCCGGGCCTCGTGGGGACGGGCTTCACCGTGCTCCGGGGCGACACCGTGGCGGCCTTTCAGGCCCAGGTGCAGGGGGTCGTGAGCCAGGACGCCTCCCGCGGGCCCCTGATCATCTGCGAGCTGTCGGGCGCCGGGATCGAGGAGACGGGGGTCCTGGCCGCCATGAGCGGAAGCCCCGTCTTCGCCGAGGGCAAGCTCCTGGGCGCGGTGGCCTATGCGTGGCCCTTCGCCAAGAGGCCCGTCTGCGGCCTCACCCCCGCGGCCCAACTGCTCCCCCTGCTCGACGATTCGCCTTCCGCTGGCGGCGCGGGGGGCGTGCCCGTGACGTCGTCGGATTTCCTGAGCCGGTTCGGCCGGGCCGGCGCGCGGGTGCCGTCGCCGGACGAGGGGGGCGCGCCAGGGCCCCTGGGCTCCCTGGCCCTGGCGGGGTTCCGGTGGAGCCTGGCCGCTCCCGGCGCCGCTCCGCCCGCCGCGCCCGTTAGCCTCGGGCCGGGAGGACTCGTAGGAGTCCTGCTGGTGGCGGGGGACGTGGAGTTCGCCGCCTTCGGGACCGTGGCTCACGTGCGCGGGGACCGATTCGTGGCCTTCGGCCACCCCTTCATGCGCCTGGGGGCGGTAGACCTCCCCCTGGTGGCGGCCCGCGTGGACGCCCTCGTCCCGAGCCTCGAGAAGGGGATGAAGCTCTGCTCCTCGGGTCCCGCGGTGGGCGCGGTCCGCCTGGACTCGTCCGCGGGGGTCTCCGGCCGGTTCGGCGTCTCGGCCGACCTGCTGCCGGTGGCCCTGACCGTCTCGGGGGGGGTGGGCCCCGCCAGGACCTTCCATTTCGGGCTGGCGCGCCATCGGTTCCTGACACCTGCCCTGCTGCAGGGCGCGCTCGGGGCCATCCAGAACTCCGCCGTCGGGGTGGCCGACCCCAAGACCGTCACCCTCGCGCGGTTCCAGGCCACCCTGCCGGACGGCGAGACGGTCTCCCTCAACCCCCTCTGCTTCTCGGGGCCGGCTCCCATGGCTCCCCTGAACGACCTCGCGGGCAACCTCTTGGATCTCCTTCTCAACAACGCCTACGAGCCGGTGGCAGTGAAGGCGCTCTCGCTGGAGATCGCCGTCCGCCCGGTCCTCGCGGGGGGCGCGCCCCAGGCCGCCTGGCTCGAGCCGGGGACGGTGACCCGGGGGAGCTCGCCGGAGCTCCGGGTCAGCTTCCAGCCCCTCCAGGCCCCGTCCGGGACCCTCTCGAAGCGCCTTCCGACGGACCGCTGGCCCGAGGGGGAGCTGGTCCTCTGGGTCGGCGACGTCTTCACCCTCTGGAGGAAGCTCTCGGGGACCGAAGGCGTCACCCCCTCGAGCCGCCAAGGGATCCTTGACTTCGTGCGCTCCATCCCCGCCAACGACCGGCTCTATGTCGCCGTCCTCTCGCCTTCGCCGGGCCGGGTTCTCCAGAACCGGCGGCTGGACGACCCGCCGCCCTCTCTGGCGGCTCTCCTGGGGCCCTCGGGTCCCCGGACCGCCGCCGCCCCGCCCGCCTATCGGCTGGTGGAGGTGCTGGAGGGTCCAGAGAGCGGGCTCTGCGAGGGGCTCATCGAGGTGCCGCTGACCGTGAAGCCACCCGCCGCCCCGGCGGGGCCGGATCCGACGAGGAGACCATGACGACGCCACGCCTTCCCTCCAGTTTGCTGGCCAACGCCATCGTCCTCTGTTTCGCCGTGGGCGCGGCGGCCTCCCAGCCGCGCACGGTCCTCGCCTCCGCCCAGGACCTCTGGCGCGGAGAGGCGTCGGGGGTTTCCGTGGGCGAGGACGGGGTGCTCTCCCGGGGGATCGCGTTTCGGGAGGCCGCCCCATTGCGGGGGACGCCGCTGTGCGCCGCGGCCGCGGGCGACGCCGTCTACGTGGGAACGGGTCCCTCGGGGGACCTGCTGAAGGTCACCGGCGGCAGGGCCGAGGTGCTGCACCACTTCGCGGAGCCGCTCGTGACGGCCCTCGCCGTCCTTCCCTCGGGGGCCCTTCTGGTGGGCACCTCCGCCCCGGCGCGGCTCTACCGCGTGGAGACCGCGAAGGGCGGGGCCACCCTTCTGGGCGAAGTCCCGGCCCAGTATCTCTGGGCCGTCGCGGTGCGAGGGGAGGCGGTTCTGGCCGCGGCGGGGGTTCCGGGCGGGCTCTGGCGGCTGAGCCAGGGACGCGACCCCGAGCGCCTCTGCGACCCGGGCGCCCGCCACGTGCGCTGTCTGCTCGGGACGGACGGCGGCCTCTGGTTCGGCACCAGCGGCCCCGCGGCCCTGTACCGGATGGACGGCGGAGGGAAGATCCTCCGCCGGACCAGTTTTTCGCAGGAGGAGGTGGCGGCGCTCTCGGCCTCTGGGAACGACCTCCTGCTTGCGCTCAACGAGAAGGCCGATGCTTCGGACGACCCGCCGCCGAAGGAGGCGCCCGCCGCCCCTCCCGCTGGCCCCGAGCCGGGGAAGGGCTCCGCGCTCGTGCGGCTCCGGGAGGGCGGCGCGCCCGAGACCCTGAGGCTTCTGCGCCCTTCCCTCTTGAGCTTGGCCTCCAGAGGCGGCCGCGTCTACGCGGGGTGCCGCGACGGAGCCCTTCTGGAGGTCCGTCCCGAGGGAGTCTTCCTCGCCGCCCGCTGGGAGGAGGCCCCGGTCTCGGCCCTCTGCGACCGTCCGGCGGGGCTCCTGGCCGCCACGGGAGGGACCCTCTGGGAAGAGACGCCCGCGGTGGCCGTGCGTCGTTACACCGCGCCTGTGGTGGACGCCGGAAGCCCGGCCCGCGCCGGCCGGCTGGAGGGCTTCGGGGAGGGCGCCTACTCCCTCGCCCTCCGGGCGGGCGACGGCCCCAGGCCCGACGCCTTCTGGTCCGACTTCGTTCCCGCGTCGTCCGCCGCCTCCCTGCCGCCAGCCCGCTATTTCCAGTGGCGCGCCTCGATGGAGACGCCCGGGGCGACGGTCCGCGGGGTCGGTTTCACCTACAGGACCGTCAACCGGCCCCCCGTCTTCGAGGAGGCCCGCGTGGCCCCGCCGGGGGAGATCCAGGTGAAGACGCCCTCCGAGCTGGGGGATCTGCTCGTCCGCGAGGTCCACGAGAAGGACCGCCCCTTCCCGCCGCTGGCGGAGTCCCGTCCCTCCGAAGGCGGCGCCACGCAGACCTACTACCTCTACGGGTTCCGCATGATCACCTTCAAGGTGTCCGACGCCGACGGCGACGCGGTGCGGGTGGACCTGCAGCTTCGTCCCGAGGGGTCCGACGCTTGGTTCCCGCTGGGCGAGAACGTGGAGGACCCCTTCTACGTCTTCGACGCCCGAGGGCTCCCCGACGGCCGGTACCAGGTGCTGCTGGTGGCCCGCGACGACGCCTCCAACCCCGACGAAGAGGCAGGGCGCGCCCGGCGGCTCCTGCCGGTTTTCGAGGTGGACAACACCCCGCCGGCGCTCGAGGAGCGGGGACGAGACCGCACCCTCCTCCGCCTCCAGGCTTCCGACGCCTCTGGCGTGCGGGCCGCGCGCTACAGCGTGGACGGCGGCCGTTGGCGGCCTCTCGAGGGCGAGCCCGAGGCGGAGGGGAAGACCGTGCGGCTCGCGGTCCCGCTCCCGGCGGCGGGCCGCCACTGGCTGGCGGTGGAGGCGGTGGACCCTTATGGGAACCGGACCGCCAAGGGCTTCTTCGTGCCCTGACCGGACCCGGCGGGCCGCGCGCTTCGAGCCCGGCGCGAAGAAGGGTGGCCTTCTTCGCGCCGGACCGCGGCCCCTCGGGTTCGCGTCCGTTCTGCTGCTTATCCCTCTTCTTGGCGCGCCGGCCGCCCCTCCCTCTCCGCCGGGTCTCCTGGAGGCGGTCCGCGCCGAGGCCCAACCCCGCCTCGAGGCGCTCTACGCCGTCCCGGCGCCGTGCCGCGGTCTCCCCATGGAGGTCCGGGCGGTGGCCGACCCGCGCGAGCTCCCTCCCGGCTGGGGCGACCTGCCCGCCTACGCGGCGGGCGCGGCCCACCCGCCCTCCTCGCGGATCCTGATCCTTCGCTCGCGCACCGGCGTCTACCCGTTCGGGGACGAGGCGCAGACCCTCCGCCACGAGCTCTCCCACGTCCTTCTGTTCCGGGCCCTCGGCTACGCGCCGCCGAGGTGGCTGGACGAGGGACTCGCCCTGCGGGCCGGTGCGGAGTGGGGCTGGGCCGACGAATGGCACGCGGCCCTCGCCCTGCCCCGCGTGGCATCGGGGGAGTGGCGGCTGGCCCGGGTGGAAGGGGACTTCGCTGGGGGCGAGGGCTCGGCGCGTGGCTCCTACGCCCTGGCGGGTGGGTTCGTCCGGGACCTCTTCCCCGACGACGCGTCGGTCCGCGGCTTCGTGGAGGCCGCCAGGGCTGCGGGCTCCGTGGAGGACGCCTTCCGGAGCCGGTTCGGCGTCACGCCGGACCACGCCTTCCGGGAGTGGGCGCGGCGCCTGCCGTGGTGGTCCGAGCTCCTCGCCGTCTTCACCGGTCCCGGCGCTCTCTGGGGCGCGGTGACCGCGCTCTTTCTCCTGGCGGCGTTTTTCGCCTACCGGCGCCGTCTGCGCTGGAAACGCCGCTGGGACCAGGAGGAGGGAGACGCGCCGCCGGTCCAGTGAGCCCGGATTTTGCAATTGGGTGGGGGTTCTTCGGCCGCGAAAAAAGGGGCGGGGTGGGGCCCCCGCCCATGCACTCATGGACTCTGGAAGTCAGCGGCCCGTTGAGAACCTCCTGGGCTCCGAAGGGCGGAGTTCAACGGGCCGCCGGGCTCTCTCTTTACCAGCGCCGCTCCGGCTCGGGGCAGTAGCTGTACTGGAAGCCGCGGGCCCCTTCGCGCCGGTCCAGGGGGGCGGGGCGGTCGGGGGGCAGAACGCCGAGCCGGACCAGCTGCGCCCGGAACTCGTAGCGAACGCGCACGGTAGCGACGGGGCGAGGCTCGAGGGCGATGTCCACGTGGACCACGTCGTGGCCGGTGCGCCGTCCCATCCCGGTGGCGGCGTACTCGTCCGAGAGCAGGGGAGCCTTGCGCTGGGACTTCGGCTCCGCCGAAGGGGCGGCCGGCGCACCCGACGCCTGGGAGTCGGGCCGGCTCCGTCCCCCGCCGTCCAAGACGCCTTCGTCGCGATAGGCGTAGGGCGGCTCCGGCGGAGGCGGGGTCTCGCGGTAGAAAACCGCCTCAATGACGCCCAGGTTGTCGGTCTGCCCGAGCGCCGCGCCGTAGGAGTCCCGTTCGCCGGTGAAGGTGAACCGCCGGGCGGTGGAGCCGCTCACCTGCCAGCCCGGGACGACCACCGTCTCGTAGGCGTCCAGCACCCACTTGGACGCGGTCCAGGGGTCCGTGTGCTTTGCGTCAATGGTGTTGAGCCCGTCCACCGCGAGGGCCACCGCCACCCGATAGGGGTGAGGGTTGGAGAGGCGCAGGGCGTAGTCCCGCCCGCGCAGCGCCTCCACGTAGACCGTGCCCCGCGCGGCGTACTCCGGCCGCGGCGAGCCGTCCACCAGAACCGTCACGGTGCAGCCGTCCGTACCCGCCGCCCGCGCACCGGCGGCGGCCGCCAGGAGCGTTCCCGCCAGAATCCATCGCCTCATCGCCTGTCTCATGGCATCCTCCCTACGCCCCGTGAGACCGGGGGGGCGCGGGAAGGTTCCGGGCCCTCTTGCAAGGCGAGGGGATCCGTTGCGGTAGGCCGAATCTGGTTTGAATTCAGCGGGTTGCAAAAGGCGACCCGGGGACCGGTCAGGAAGAGGGGGAACCCTCGAGCACGGCGCTCACGAGGGCCCTGGCGAAATCGCGCGCCAGGACGTCGTAGGCCACCACCTCGTCGGGGATGTACCCGGCGGCGGCGGGGGCGCGCTCGTAGACCTCCTCGAAGAGGAACCCGTCGGCCTTGTAGAGCACCTTCCCCGCCGCGTCGGCCACCTGGATCTTCGCGGACATCTGGACCCGGAACCGGTTGGCGCGGCCGTCGGCGGGATCGTAGGAGACGGGGTTCACGCCGTATCCGGTGATGGCGCCGGTCACCACCGCGTCCGCGCCGGGGCGGTCGGACTGCACGCGCACCCGCGCCCGCTGGGCCAGCTCCCGCGTGACCGCCTCGGTGACGCGCTGGTCGAGCTCGAGGACGGGGACCTGCCGTTCGAAGGGGAGCACGGCGAGGACCTTCACGCCGGCGGGGAGGGCGCCGCCCCGGCCCTGGAGGTGGTACCCGCAGGCGAGCAGGGAGGCGGAGAGAAGCAGAAGCGCCCCGAAGAGATGAGTCCGCACGGCCTGCCCTCCCTTTCCGCGGCTCCCGCCGCTACTCTTTGACGACGAGGTTAACGATGCGACCCTTCACCACGAACTTTTTAACGGGAATTTTACCCGCGAGATGAGCCTGGACCACTCCGCTGGCCATGGCGGTGGCCAAGACAGTTTCATCGGGGGCGTCGGCTGGCACGGTGATCTGGTCCCTCAGCTTCCCGTTCACCTGAACTGGCAGGGTCACGGTCTGTTCCCGGGCGATCAGGGGGTCATAGGAGGGCCACGGGCCGTCGGCCAGGAAGCCGTCGCGGCCGAGCAGCTCCCAGAGGGCGTCCGCGGCGTGAGGGGCGAAGGGGGAGAGCAGCCTCACGAGGGCCTCAAGGGACTCCTTCAGCGCGAAGCGCTCCTCTGGGGTCCTTCCGTAGGTCGCGAGGAACGCCTGCTGGGCGTTCACCAGCTCCATGAGCCCCGCGATGGCGGTGTTGATCTTGAGCCGCTGGTCGAGCTCGCCGGTGACCCGCTTCACGGTCTGGTGGGTCCTGCGCCGCAGGGCCAGGGCTTCGCCGGAGCCGGGGGCGGCCGTCTCGCCCGAGACCTCCGCGGCGTTGTCCTCCACCAGGGCGTAAACCCGGTTCAGGAACCGCGCGGCGCCCTCGGCGCCCGACTCCTTCCAATCCAACTGGTCCCACGGGGGGGCAAGGAAGAGGATGTTGAGCCGAACGGCGTCGGCGCCGTAGCGCGCGATCATGGCATCCGGGTCCACCGTGTTGCCCAGGCTCTTGGACATCTTGGCGCCGTCCTTGATGACCATCCCCTGGCACATGAGCCGCCTCACGGGCTCGCCGAAGGGGATGAGCCCCATGTCGCGCAGGGCCATGGTGAAGAAGCGGCAGTAGATGAGGTGCATGGTGGCGTGCTCGATGCCGCCGATGTAGAAATCCACGGGGGTCCAGTACTCGGCCGCCCCCCGGTCGAAGGCCGCCGATTCCTCCCTCGCGCTACAGTAGCGGAAGAAGTACCAGGAGGAGTCCACGAAGGTGTCCATGGTGTCGGTCTCGCGCCGTCCCGGTGCGCCGCACTTAGGGCACGGGACCTGGACGAAGGAGGGGAGCCGGGCCAGCGGGCTCTCCCCCTTGCCTGTGAGGGGGGCGTCGTAGGGGAGCTCCACGGGAAGCTGGGATTCGGGGACGGGCACGGTCCCGCAGGCGTCGCAGTAGACCACGGGGATGGGGGTGCCCCAGTAGCGCTGCCGCGAGATGCCCCAGTCCTTGATGCGGAAGGTAACGGTGGGCTCGCCGAAGCCCCGGACCTTGGCGTCCGCCCCCATCTTCGCCATGGCCTCGCGGTTGGGCAGACCCGTGTAGGGGCCGCTGTCCACGAGGAGGCCGTCCTCGGTGCTCGCCTGGGCGAGCGCGGCTTCGTCGAGTCCGCCCGGCTGGACCACCACGCGGACCGGCAACCCGTAGGCTTTGGCGAACTCGAAGTCGCGCTGGTCGTGGGCGGGCACGCTCATGATGGCCCCGGTCCCGTAGTCCATCAGGACAAAGTTGGCGATGTAGATGGGAACCCGCTCGCCCGAGAAGGGATTCACCGCGCGGGCCCCCGTAAAGACCCCCAGCTTCTCCTTGGAGGTGGAGCGGTCGTGGGTGCTCTGGGCGCGCATCTTCGTGCGGAAGGCGTCCACCTCCGCCCGGCGGTCCGGAGCGGTGATCGCGTCCACCAGCGGATGCTCGGGAGCGAGGACCACGTAAGTGGCCCCGTAGATGGTGTCGAGGCGGGTCGTGAACACGCGGATCCGGTGGGGCGCGCCCTCCACCGCGAACTCCACGTAGGCGCCCTCGGAGCGGCCGATCCAGTTGCGCTGCATGGCCACCACCTCGGGCGGCCACTCGGTCAGCGAGTCCAGGTCGTTAAGCAGCTCCTGGGCGTAGCCGGTGATCCGCAGGAACCACTGCTCCATCTCCTTCAGGGTGACGGCGCTCTGGCAGCGCCAGCAGGCGCCGTTCTCCACCTGCTCGTTGGCGAGCACGGTGGCGCAGCCGGGGCACCAGTTCACCGTGCGCTTGGCCTTGTAGGCCAGGCCCCGCTCGAGCATCTTGAGGAAGAACCACTGGTTCCAGCGGTAGTAATCCGGTTCGCAGGTGTGGACTTCGCGGCCCCAGTCGTACATGAGCCCCAGCCGGTCCAACTGCTGCTTCATGGTGGCGATGTTGGAGTCGGTCCAGACCTTCGGGTGACTCTGCCCCTTGATGGCGGCGTTCTCGGCGGGGAGGCCGAAGGCGTCGAAGCCCATGGGGTGGAGGACGTTCTCGCCCCGCATCCGGTGGAACCGGGCCACCACGTCGCCGATGGCGTAGTTGCGCACGTGGCCCATGTGGATCTTGCCCGAGGGGTACATGAACATCTCGAGGCAGTAGAACTTCGGCGAGCCGGGCTTCTCCGAGGTTGCGAAGAGGCGGGACTCCCGCCAGCGCTGCTGGAACCGGGCCTCGATGGCGTGCGGATCATAGGGCATCGCCGCTCCTCCGGGAACACGAATTATAGCCGCGGCGGGGCTTGCGCGGCAAGCGGAAGGGGGCGAGCCGAAGAGGGCGGCGGCCTACTGGCAGTCCTTCTGGTCGCCCTTGGGGGACTGGAGGAGGGCGCCGTCGCGCCAGATGATGTCGTCCTGGAAGCAGGCGGTTCCCACCGGCGAGCCGGGGATGTCTTCCGTTCCCTGCCGGCCGTCGGAGCCCATGCAGAGCAGGACGCAGGAGCCACCGTCCACGGTGGCGCCGTAGAGGTAGGGGTTGCCCCAGGGGTCCTTCTCGGGGAGCGCGGCGAGGAAGTCGGGCTCGAGGTGGCGCTTGAGCTCGGTGAAGTCGCCGATGCCGAAATCGGTCTCCTTCCCGCGGTTCACCGGCGGGTAGGTGCCGTTCTTGAGTCGGTACTCCTCGAGGGCGGTGCCGATGACGGAGAGGTCCGCCAGAGCGGCCTTCTGGCGCGCCTTCTGGACGCCGCCAAGCCGCAGGAGCCCCGGTTTCTTGAAATAGACGAAGGCGCCCGCCGCCGCGGCGAGGAGGCAGCAAGCTCCAAGAAGGAGCAGGACGACGAGAAGGACCATTCTGCCGCCCTTTTTCGGGGCGCTCCGCGCGGAGGAGAGCGGCGGAGGGGACGGAACGGTCATGGGAGGAGACGCGGGCGGGGGAGGGGGTGGCGGCGCCGTCGCGGCCACGGCCGGAGGGGAAGGCAGCGGAGCCTCCGCCTGGGCGGGGCGCGGCGTC
>JAKAIJ010000285.1 GCA_021814355.1 Acidobacteriota bacterium | reverse complement strand
CGGTAGTCGAGCTGGGCCGAGGCGAAGGCCTGCCAGTAGGAGCCGCCCTCGGGGTAGCGCGACCAGATGAGCGACGTGGAGACGGGGATGCGCCGGAAGACCACGCGCGAGTGCGACGCGCCCAGGGAGTAGTTCAGGTTCGAGGCGCTCGGCCCGACCGAGGTCCCGCCCTGCCGACTGTACTGGGACAGGGCGAGGAAGAGGCCCGTGCTGGCCCCCCTGCGGTTGTTGAAGTTGGCCCCGCCGTAAAGGGTCTTGGCGTCGGTGCCTCCATAGGAGGCCGAGGCGTCGCGGCGCCAGTCGAGGCGGGTGTTCAGGACGAGCGTGTGGTTGAAGCTGAGGGTCCCGTGGGCCACGAGGGCGTCGGACTTCACCTGGCCGCCCCCGCTCTGCGTGTGGTAGAGGTCCACCGCGAAAGAGGAGGCGCCGGAGCGCGTCCGCACGTAGTAGTCCTGGCGGAGCAGGGCCAGCTCGGGCGTCGCGTACCCCGGAGGGAACTGGTCCGCCAGCCTCCGCTCGAAGGAGATGTCCCGGAAGGCGTAGGCGAGGGAGCTCGCCCAGTGCGGCAGGCCGTTGCCCTTGGTCGCCCCCGCGTGCAGCGTCAGGGTGCTCCCGCTGCCGGCGGCGGGGGCGTAGGGGCCCGTGGCGTTTACCGAGCCGAAGGCCGCGTCGGCGGTGACCTGCCAGTTCCTGGGGCCGAACCAGGTGGCGCCGCCGAAGCCCTGATAGCTGGTCGTCCGGAGGGAAACGGTCCCCGAAAGGGTGTCCCGCGACTGGCCGTTCGAGTAGTCCCCCCCGGCGAAGTAGCGCCAGTTTCCGGGCTGGAAGAGGACCGAGCTGGCGACCGAGTAGCCCCGGTCCTCGCCGCCCGCGGCGGTCCCCTTCTGGTACGTGCCCCAGGAGACGAGCTGCCAGCCGGGCCTCAGGGGTTGGCTCCAGAAGAGCCGCTCCTGGTAGCGCCGCGCGCCCCAGCCCTCGAAGTCGTCCCGGAAGGCCCAGGTGGTGCTGATGAGATTGCCGTTGCGGGGCAGCCGGCTGGTGACCTCGTAAGAGGCCCGCCGGCTGTTCCAGCGCCGGCCGAAATACGAGACGCGGTCCTCGGAAGTGGCCTCGAGGACCCCGCGCACCCGTCCCCAGAAGGTCTGGTTCTGGCTCAGGCGCCAGTAGGTCAGACGCTCGTCGAAGTCCCCCTGGACGGTCTTCACCTTCTCGTAGGAGAGCCACCAGAGACCGAAGTGGCGCGTCCTCAAGTTTAGGCCCGCCCCCATCCGCGTGGAGGTCCAGTCGGGGCCGCCGAAGAGGCCGCCGGCCTGGCTCCGGCCGTAGTGGAAGGTGAGGGGGAACTTCCGGTAGGGGAAGAGGCTCAGCGCCACGTCGTAGTGGCTGAGCCCCGACGCGCTCCCCGACTCTCCGTTGAGGCTGGCGCGGGTCCAGTAGAGCCCCGTGCCGAGCTGGACGGTCCCGAGCCGGGAATCCACGAGGGGAATGGCGTAGTAGCCGTTGAGCTGCTGGGTGGTCCAGAGGCTGTAACCGTCCCAGCTGTTCTTGATGTAGTCCGCGCGAAAGGTGTAGTCCCCCCACCACGCGGTCTGGGCAAGGGCGCCACACGGCACCGCGGCGGTGGCCGCCACCGCACCGAGGAGGAAAAAAAACCGTAGGACCCCCCGCATCGTCGTCATGCTTCCGAGCGGAAAGAGGGCGGCCCCTCCCCGCCTGGCGCTTCCGCCTGCGCCGCAAAACAACGCGGTGCGGCGGGCCGGCGGCCCGGCAGAGCCGCCCACGAAAGGTTCAAGCCACCGGCAGGCCCAGGGCCCCGGCCTCGCTTCACCTCTCCCCACCTCGAAGAAGCCTCCGTTCCGCCTTCGCCGACGGGTGCCGAAGCAGCAAACACGGGGAGGGGGGAGCGTTCCCCCCTCCCCGTCCTCGCCTTACGATTTTCTCTCGCGCTCCAAGCCTACTTGACGTGACAGGTCGTGCACATGGCGCTGTTGACCATGGTCACGCGGAGGAAAGGCGCGAGGGTGTTGTTGTGCACGTCGTGGCAGGAGCCGCACTCCACCTGGCCGGCGAAGAGCATCGCGGAGACCGCTGGGGTGGTGGGGTCCACCAGGCCGCCGTCGGCGGTGGCCAGGGCGGCGTTGTAGGTGAAGGAGACCGGGTGGTCGTTGCTCAGGTCGGTGCCGACCATGGCGGTGCCGGTCATGACCGCGGCGCTGTTGCTGGGGGTGACGCGGGCCGTCCCCGCGGTGTTGATGAGCTGGACGCCGCCCACGATGCTGCCCAGGCCGATGGTGCCGTCGTGGCAGGAGAGGCACGCGCGGGAGACGCCCGCGGGCTGGGTGAGGGTGGTGGTGTTCAGGGTGCCGGTGGGGCTGGTGTAGAGGGTGAAGGCCGCCGTGGCGGTCTGGGTGTGGCTCCAGAGCGGGACGAGGCGGTTGGTGCCGCCGCCGGTGCCCGTGCCTGTGTAGGCCGCGTGCGGGATGTGGCAGAAGCCGCAGACTTCGCCGACGTTGGTGGAACGCTGGGTGGTGCCACCGGTGGCCGACAGGTCGTGCTTGGTGCCGACGATCGTGGCGCCCATGGTCGCGACGCTCGCGGCCAGGGTAAGAATCGCGAGAACCATTAGAATCCGCTTCATGTCCGATCCCTCCTTGAACTCTTGCCCAAAGAACGTCCCTTTGACGTTCACCTCTCGAAAAACGGTCACCTCTCCTGTTTGCCGCCACCTCCCTTTCCCGCTTCCGGCAGATACTGGAGGATCTGGATCCTCCGGTTGAACTGGTCCGCCACGTAAATCGTGTCGTTCACGCAGGCGAGACCGATGGGGAGGCTGAACTGCCCTTTGTTGCTGCCTCCTTCCCCCACCACCCCCAGAAGGCGGCCGCCGTCGTCGAAGACTTGGATATTCTGGAAGGCGCCGTCCGCCACGTAGATGTGGCCCTCCGAGTCGGAGGCGATTCCCTTCGGG
>JAKAIJ010000284.1 GCA_021814355.1 Acidobacteriota bacterium | reverse complement strand
TCGCCTCGCTCATGCAGACCCAGCGGGCCGCCGGCAACGTCACCATGAACGACTCGCTGGTGGACCTCGTCAAGCGCGGCCTCATCACCCCCGAGGAGGCCTACGTGAAGAGCTCCGACAAGATCGGCCTCAAGGCCGTCTTCGAGCGCCAGAAGATCACGCTGGACTTGAAGGCCGACGGGTGAGACGCAGGGCGCGAGAAGAGAAACGGCAGACCGCCAGCGGCAGACGACAGCAGGGAAGGTAGTCTCGGCCGCTGAACTCTTGGCGGCCTAGTCGCCGACTCCATTGATTTCCACCTCGCCCACCAGCCGGACGAAAGCGGTGACGACGGCGGGGTCGTAGAGACTTCCCGCCTTCTCCTGGAGGTGGGCCAGGACTCTCTCCTGGGGCCACGCGGCTCGGTAAGGGCGATCGTAGCTGAGCGCGTCCCAAGTGTCCACCACGGCGAAGACCCGGGCGGACAACGGGATCTCTTCGCCCCTGAGGCCCCGAGGATAGCCCGATCCGTCCCAGCGCTCGTGGTGGCAGTAAGGGATGTCCAGGGCCGGCCGAAGGTAGGTGACCGGCCAGAGGAGCGTGAGGGCGAACTCGGTGTGCTTGCGCATGACCGCCCACTCCTCCTCCGAGAGCGGGCCGGGCTTCAGCAGAATGCCATCGGGGATCCCCATCTTCCCGATGTCGTGCAGGAGGGCTCCCCGGCGGACGTGGGTCAGGGCCCGCTCGTCCAAGCCCAGCTCCCGCGCCAGGCGCAGCGTCAGCTCGGTGACGCGCATGGTGTGGCCCTGCGTCTCGCGGTCCCGCAGTTCCAGCGCCCGGGACCAGCCCTCGAGGGTCGTCTCGTAGGCGAGGCCGAGTTCCACGTTGGAGCGCTGAAGATTCTGGAAGAGGGTCATGCCGTCCACGGCGATGGCGGTCTGGCCGGCCAGCGTCTGGAGGTAGTTCCGCCACTCCTCGTCCGGGTCCAGAAAACCGCGTTGGAAGACCTCGAAGACGCCCCTCACCTGACCCCGTGCCACGAGCGGGGCCGCGAAGTAGGCGTGGAAATCCTCGCCCCGCATCAGCTCCGAGCGGGTGAAGGCGCCGGGGTCGGCGGCCAGGTCCTCCACCTCGATGACCCGCCGTTCGAGGGCCGCCAGCCCGGCGTAGCACTCCCCCATGCGGAGGCTGGTCCGGTGGGGCGCCAGGCTCCGGAAACCCCTCCCGACCTCGTAGCCCAGTTTCTGCGTGTCGGCATTGAGCAGCAGGACGTCCGCCGCGTCCACGCCCAGCTGTTCCGTGACCTGTTCGAGGAAGAGGGAAAGGGTGACGTGCAGGTCCATGCTGCCGGTGATGGCCGAGTCGATGGCCCTCAGCCCCTCCAGCCGCCGGAGCTGGCGCTGGATCCGCTCCTGCGCCTGCCTCCTCTCGGTCACGTCCCGCGTCGTCATGACGATTCCCTGGACGGCGGGGGAATCCACCAGGTTGACCCCCAGCGACTCCAGGTGCACCCAGCGGCCGTCAGCGTGCCGGAAGCGGTACTCGCGGGAGACCCCGAGCTCGGTGCGGCTGTTGAGCCGGCCGAAGGCATCTCGCAGGACGGGCAGATCGTCGGGGTGGACCAGCTCGAAGGGATTTCCGTCCAGCAGCCCGCCGGGCCCGTAGCCCAGGATCCTGGCCGCCGAAGGGCTTTCGTACCGGATGCGGCCCGCGGGGTCGTGGATGGTGATGATGTCGTGGGAGTTCTGCACGAGGGCCCGGAAGCGCTCCTCGCTTGCCGCCAGGGCCTCCTGGGCTCGTGAGCGTTCCTCCATCTCCGACTCGATCTGGCCGATGGCCTGCTCCAGCTCGATGGTGCGCTCGTGGACCCGCCGCTCCAGGTCGTTGCGGGCCGTCTGGAGCTGCCGGGTGAGCCTGTCGTTCTCGAGGGTGCCCATGACCTGCCGCGCCAGGGCGAAGGCCACCATGATGCCGATGGCCGACAGGACCATGGGACTGAAGGTGCCCGGATGCAGGAAGGCCAGCACGAGCAGAGAGGCGATGAGGAAGGCGTAGGCCAGGTAGAACGAGGCCCACGAGGGACGCAGAAGGGGTGCGGTTGTTCGGGAGGCCGGACCCTCCCGCCCCAGCACGCTCAACTGCCTGAGCCCCGCGAGGGCGGCCAGGAAGTAGCTGAGAAACCACCCGAAGCCCAGCCAGGGGGCCATCCACTCGAAAGGGTCCGCCACGTGGGAGGACCAGAGCGTATCCGAGAGGATCAGCAGGGCCATGCTGACGGAGAGAAGCCCGTAGATGCCCACGGCGAAGCGCTCCTTCCGGCTGAAGACCAGCGAGAGCAGCGCCCAGAGCAGGGCGAGGTCGCCCAGGGGGAAGGCCACCGCACTGAAGACCAGCAGGGGGCTCTTGCCGTCCCTCGCCAGCGCAGGTCCCAGGAGTAGCGCCCAGAGCAGCAGACCCGCGGTTACCACCACCACCGCGATGTCCACGAAGACCTTGGCCCGCTCGGCGCGGCTCAGGGGCGCCCTGGGCAGGCGCAGGATCCCCGCGAAGAAGAGCGGATAGAAAAGGAGGAAGAGGGCGTTGTGAAGGTAGCTCCCGATGCCCTGCCCGTAGCCCGCGCCGAGAACCGTGAGGAGATCTCCCAGGGCGGCCGAGAGGTAGGCGACGGCGAGAAGCAGCCACGCTCCCGCGGCCCTCGGCGATGCTTTTCTCACCCGCCGGCTGCACGCGAGCATGAGAACCGACGCGGTCAGCGGAAGGAGGACGACCACCGCGCCGTCGAGCCGAGCGAACCACCCGCGGCCCGAGGTCTCAAGCAGCGCCCCGGCATAGGCGAGCCCCAGGAGGGCGGCCGAGATCAGCCCGATTCGCCAGAGCGCCTGGCCCGCCGCGAGGGGGAGTCCGCCCTCAGCCGCAGGGCCTTCTCGGACGTCCGCCATTGGCGCTGCCTCCTCCCCGCGCTTCACCTTTCGCTCCCCGGCGGTCTTGCCAAGCCT
>JAKAIJ010000283.1 GCA_021814355.1 Acidobacteriota bacterium | reverse complement strand
TCCGTGAGCGCGGCCGCCAGCTCCGCGGGGGCCTTGAGGTCCACGAGGCGGGCCCGGATCCCGAACCGCGGGAGCCAGTTCGCGAGCAGGGAGTAGGTGCAGCCGTAGAGGGTGTGGTGGGCGACCACGGTGTCCCCCGTCTTCAGCAGGACGCCGAGCGCCGCGCTGATGGCCGCCATCCCCGTGGAGAAGCAGACCCCGCATTCTCCCCCCTCGGCCTCCGCGAGGTTGTCCTCCAGCATGGAGCGGGAGGGCTCGTCGAGCCGGTCGTAGATGAGGATGGGCGGGTGGGTGTGGCGGTTGAACTCGGGGTTGGCGAACTCGATGAAGCCTTGGGCGCCCCGCTCGGCGCTCTCGAGGCGGTAGGCCGCCGAGGCGGAGATGGGCGGGACGATGTGGTCCTTGTAGTCCCAGTGCGGCGAGTGGAAGTTCCCGTGGATGAGCCGCGTCTCCTTCTGGTAGCGGCGCTCTTCCTTCTTCGTGGCGGTCATGGCGCGGTCCCTCCCCTAGTTATATTTTAGCACCGGCCGCCGCAGGACGGCCCCGCTGTGGTACAGTACGAGGTCCTCGGAGGGCACCATGATCACGGCGGTGAAGGGCACCCAGGACCTCCTTTTTCCGGAGGTGCGGCGCTGGCAGCAGCTCGAGGCCGCGGCCCGCGGCCTCTTCGAGCGCTACGGCTTCGGGGAGATTCGGACCCCCCTCCTGGAGCCCACCGAGCTCTTCGTCCGCGGGATCGGCGACGAGACCGACATCGTCGCGAAGGAGATGTACACCTTCCAGGACCGCAAGGGGCGGAGCCTCACCCTGCGGCCCGAGAACACGGCGGGCGTGGCGCGCGCCGTCGTCGAGCACCGCCTCCACGACTCGCCCCAGCACGCCCGTCTTTACTACATCGGACCCCAGTTCCGCTACGAGCGCCCCCAGAAGGGGCGCTACCGCCAGTTCCACCAGATGGGGATCGAGATCCTCGGCGAGGGCGCGCCCGGGGCCGACGCCGAGGGCATCGCCGTGGCCGTGGACCTGCTGGACGCCGCGGGCATCCCCGCCGCCACGGTCCAGCTCAACTCCGTGGGCTGCGCGGAGTGCCGCCCCCCCTACGTGGCGCTTCTGAAGGCCTCGCTGGCGCCGAGGGTCTCCGAGCTCTGCGGCGACTGCCGGCGGCGGCTGGAGACGAACCCCTTGAGGACGCTCGACTGCAAGGTGCCCTCCTGCCAGCCGGTGCTGGACGCCGCGCCGCGCCTCGACGAGGGGCTCTGTGCGGCCTGCGCGGACCACCACCGCGCCGTGCGGGAGATCCTCGACCTCCTGCGGATCTCCTACCGGGTGCGGCCCCGGATGGTCCGCGGCCTCGACTATTACGTCCGCACGGTCTTCGAGGTCACCAGCGAGGCCCTCGGCGCCCAGGACGCCCTCGTGGGGGGAGGTCGGTACGACGGTCTGCTGAGAGCCCTCGGAGGACCCGACGCCGCGGGCTTCGGCTGGGCGCTGGGGATGGAGCGGCTCCTCATGGCCATGCCGCCCCTCCCCGGCGAGCGCCTGCCGCGGGTCTACCTCGCCTGGTCCGGAGCGGGCACCTACGCCCGGGTCCTCCTGCTGGCCCGCGAGCTGCGCGCCATGGGCGTGGCGGTCCTCGTGGAACACCAGGAGCGCTCCTTCAAGTCGGCCTTGAAGCGCGCCGATCGGCTGAACGCCCGGTGGGCGCTGCTGGTGGGCGAGGAGGAGCTCGAGAGCGAGCTGTACACCCTCAAGGACCTCGCCTCGGGCGGACAGCAGGCCCTGGCCGCGGCGGACGTGGCGGCGCGAGTGCGGGAGGAGGCGCCATGAGCCTCGGGGAGCGGAGCTGCTACTGCGGGGAGGTCCGACCGGCCCACGTGGGCGGGACGCTCGTGCTCAAGGGGTGGGTGCGCCGCCGGCGCGACCTGGGGAGTCTCGTCTTCGTGGACCTGCGGGACCGCTCCGGGCTCGTCCAGCTCGTCTTCGCCGAGGACCGGGACGCCACGACCTTCCTGGCGGCCAAGGAGCTGCGGCCCGAGTTCGTCGTCGCCGTCTCGGGCACCGTGAAGCCCCGCGGCGAGAAGGACGTGAACCCCCACATCGCCACGGGCGCCGTGGAGGTGGAGGTCGCGGCCTTGGAGGTCCTGGCCGAGGCGGAGACGCCGCCCTTCCCCATCGAGGACGACGCCCTCGTCTCGGAGGAGATGCGGCTCAAGTACCGGTACCTCGACCTGCGGCGCCCCTTCCAGAACGCCCGCATCGCGGCCCGCCACCGGCTCACCCAGCGGGTGCGACGCCACCTCTCCGGCGAGGGGTTCTGGGAGATCGAGACCCCGGTGCTCACCAAGTCCACCCCCGAGGGGGCGAGGGATTTCCTCGTCCCGAGCCGTCTGCGCCCCGGCACTTTCTACGCCCTGCCCCAGTCCCCCCAGCTCTTCAAGCAGCTCTGCATGGTCGCCGGCTTCGACCGCTACTTTCAGGTGGTGCGCTGCTTCCGGGACGAGGACCTACGCGCCGACCGCCAGCTCGAGTTCACCCAGATTGACATCGAGATGTCCTTCCCCGGGGAGGAGGCGGTCATGGACGTGGCCGAGCGCCTTACGCGGAGCCTCTTCGAGGAGGCGGAGCTGCCCGACCCGGGCCCCTTCCTCCGCCTCACCTGGGCCGAGGCCATGGAGCGCTTCGGCTGCGACAAACCCGATACCCGCTTCGGCCTGGAGCTGAAAACCGTTTCGGACATCGCCGCCACGACCGGCTTCGGCGTCTTCCAGTCGGTCCTGGAGGCGGGCGGCGCCGTGCGCGGCTTCGCGGTGCCGGGCCAGGCGGGACTCTCCCGAAAGGAGCTGGACCTCCTCGGCGAAATCGTGAAGCCCTTCGGCGGCAAGGGGGTCGTCTCACTCGCGCGCAGGGGGGGCGCGCTGGCGGGCCAGTCCCTCAAGCACATCGGCGAGGGACCCGCGGCCGCCATGATGGAGGCGGTGGGGGCAAAGGAGGGGG